>CAKZNJ010000032.1 GCA_937129505.1 uncultured Anaerolineae bacterium
TTGCGTAATCTGTCTCTCCTCGGCACGATTGGGGAACAAGCCCAGCCAAGAGAGCGCGTTGAGGTGGGGGAAGGTGACGTTTTCAAGCACCGAGCGGTTTAGAATTAATCCTTGGGAATGACGGTCTTCAGGCATATAGACCACGCCGTGGCGCAGGGCATCCGCCGGCGATTGAGGACAAAACGGTTGCCCGTTTAGGAAGACCTTGCCTGAGCTGATGGGGAGAACGCCAAACAGCATCTGTAAAAGCTCTGTCCTTCCAGAACCAACCAAGCCTCCTAACCCCAGAATTTGCCCCTTGTGAAGGGTAAAAGAAATATCCCAAATTCGTCCGCCACACAAACCCTCGACAGAGAGCAACGGTTCGCCTTTCTGAAGGGGTTGAGAGGCAGGTGTTATTTCATTGACCGTTTGGCCGATCATTTGGCGGATCAATTCCGCTTTGGTGATCGCCGTCGTTGGATAGGTGCCGACAACCCTGCCGTTGCGCATTACGGTAATGCGATCGGTAATCTCGAACAGTTCTTCAAGCCGATGCGAGACATAGAGGACCGTTTTGCCCTGTGATTTCAGCCAGCGGATCACGCGAAACAGGTTCTGCACTTCCTCTTCACTTAGGGAGGCTGTCGGTTCATCCATAACGTAGATGAAAGCATCCTGCGCAAAAGCTCGCGCGATGGCAACCAGCGCTTGCTCCCCCCGCGATAGGCTGGTGACAGGAAGATAGGTTGGAAGTGGGTTGCCCAATTGTTCGAGGATGTGAGAGGCATCTGAATGGAGTTTGCCCCAATCGATGGTGCCAAACTTGCTTTTGGGATAGGGATATCCGAGAAAAATATTTTCTGCGGCGTTGAAGTAGGGAACTAAATTCAATTCTTGATGGATAAAGGATAAACCCAAGCGGTGGGCTTCCTCACCTGAGCGGATTTCCACTTCTCTGCCTTTGAGGAAAATAGCCCCAGCGTCCTTGCGAGCCACACCGGCAAGAATTTTGATCAACGTAGATTTTCCCGCTCCGTTTTCGCCAACCAAACCATGCACTTCGGCGGGGATTAACTCCAAGTCCACGTGGTCGACCGCGCGCACGCCGGGATAATCCTTTACCAAGCCTTTCACCGAGAGGATGGGACTCACCATGCTAGCCAATTTCCTCGTCCAGAAGCAAAGAGAGCCAATTGGGCGGTTGTTGAGATAACAAGCGCACTTGGGAAGTTGTGCGCTGACCGATGCGCTCGACCAGAAGAACAAAGCGATCTCCAGCCATAATTGCCTCATCGTAGATTAAAGGTGCCCCTTCTGGATTGGTGCTCAGGCGAAGGGACAAAAAAGCCGCTTGGCCGATGGGGCGCTTTAGCCAGCTTGCTTGCTCGGCATTGAGATTGGTGGGGTTAAGCACTTCTTTCGCCATACTGGCAATTTGTCCTGCCTGACGGAACAAAAACTCATAAAGCCCTTGTTGGGGGGAGTAGCTCTCGACAACTTGGGCGAGCCAGGGAGGGAGAAACGAAGACTGATACACGATCGGCAGCCCTTCTAAGAGACGCAAACGAGAGATTTTACAGAGAGGAACTTCAGGGTGCAAGGAGAGAGCCCGCGCTGCTGTTCGGTTCTGAGCAGCGGTCTGCACTTCAAGCAGGATTGTCTCGATTTTCAGAGACTGCTGGCTCATTTCCTCTCCAAAGCTCTGCAAAGGGTAACAATCAACCTCCAAGACCGGGTTTTTTACGAAGGAACCCACTCCATGGAGGGTATGGATGAGGCTTTCTTCTTCCAGCAAGGCAAGGGCTTGGCGCACCGTCATCACCGTTGTCGAAAAGGTTTCAGCTAATTCACGTTGGCTGGGGAGTTTATCGCCCTGTTTGAGCGTGCCGCAAGCGATCTCGCGGCGAATCCGTTCAGCGATTAGAACATAACGGGGGAGCGCACTGTCTCTGTTGAGCATTCTGAAGGCTCAGAAATCTAGAGTTCTATAACATTATAGGAAAATTGCCGCCTCATGTCAAGAGCTCTGTTTGAATTTTCGGAAGGCTAACTTCTTGACCATGGCGGTAAACTGCGATACAATAAACAAGTAGCAGGCGAGGCTGCAGGTGTGTTTCTTTCGCCCTCGTAGCTCAGTGGATTAGAGCACTTGCTTGCGGAGCAAGGGGTCGCGTGTTCGAATCGCGCCGGGGGCGCCATGGCGGGGAGCGGTCGTCAACCGCTCCTTTTTCGTTCAGCGGCTCTCGCAAGGAATGATGAGCTCGAATGACACCGTTGATGTAGTCATTATCGGCGGCGGACCCGCGGGGCTTTCCACCGCCTTGCATTTGCTGCGCGACGAACCCAGCTGGAGCGAGCGGCTGTTAATTTTGGAAAAAGCCGTCTACCCGCGCTTCAAGCTTTGCGGCGGCGCGATCACTCGTTTGGGATTAAAGGTGTTGCAGGAGTTGGGAATCTCCCTCCCGCTATCCATCCCCCACCTCTACATCAAAGAAGTCCAGCTCAAATATGCCCAACAGATGGTCACCTTGCAAGGCGAACCGCAATTGGTGATCGTCGCGCGATCCGCGTTGGATGCCTACCTTGCCCAACAAGCCAAAGCCAGAGGCGTGCAAATTCGAGAAGGTGAGGTTGTGCGGCAAATCACTTTCCAACCCGATGGCGTTCTGATCCACACAGACCGAACAAACTATCGGGCGCAAATCGCGGTCGGCGCCGATGGAGCGAACGGCATCACCCGCCGCTGGCTGCGCTGCCGCACATCCAAAGCCCGCCTCGCCCGCACCTTGGAACTCATCCATCCCACCTCATTTCAAGATGCTATCTTCCAGAAAGGAGCGGTGTTGTTCGATTTTAGCTATCTCAAGTAGGGGCTGCAAGGGTATGTATGGGATTTCCCTTTTCTCAACGGCGGACAACCAGCCTATAATCGCGGGGTCTATGACGCCCGCCTTGACCGAAAAAAGCCTCCCCCCTCCTTGCCCATCCTGCTCCAAAACGCTTTTCCTGAAGCTGCGAAGGTGGCGCTTTGGCAGAGCCACCCTATCCATTGGTTTAGCCCTCGCAACCGCTTTTCATTCCCCCGACTGCTGTTGGTGGGAGATGCCGCAGGGGTCGACTCCCTGTTCGGGGAGGGGATCGGTCCTGCGCTGGCATACGGACAACTGGCCGCAAAAGCAATTTGCCAAGCCTTCCAGCGCAAGGAGTTCTCATTTGTCAACTTTCGCTCCATGCTAGAAAAATCTTATCTAGGGCGCTACCTGATGATCCGCTGGTTTACCGCTGAGATCAGTTACCGCATGGCTGGCAGAGCCTGGTTTCCGCCGTTTATTTGGTGGTTGGGCAAACTGCTCGCTGCGCTCAGCCCTCCCCCCGACCGACTCTTTTCCCCCCAAAGCTAACCATTCACTCCCGTTGAATTTAGGCTATTAACCACTTAAACCAGAACAAATGTTCTGTTATTATCGGGGCGATTTTCTAACCTAGGATGGGAAAATATGTCTGCTTCTCTGAAAGCCCCGTGTTTATCCTGTCACCTGCCCTATTTAAACGGCAAGGACGGCATTTGTCTCGCCTGCCTGAGGGGAAGCAAGCCAACTGCCCTGCGATGTCTCTGCGGCGAAATCGCAGTCGCAGTTTTGTGCGGTCGAATCGGATTGAACAGGGAATACGCGGTCGAAATACCGCTCTGTCGGCAATGTTTAGCTCTCGAGCTCCAAGAAGAGGGTTGATAAAATGACCACCAGCTCCTCCAGTGGAAAAAATCCGTACAACGGCATCCCGCAAACCGTTTAGGTGGCGGGTTCTTTTTTGCGGCTTGGTTTGGCGGGCTTCAGTGGCGGGAGGGACTCTGCCGCCGGCTGCGTTTGGGTGGTCGAACGGCGTGTTCGCCGTGAGGGGGTAGAAGGGGTGGGTGCCTTTTTCGCCGTGCGAGGCGGTTTCTCAGCAGGCGCAGGGATCTGCTGGGGCTCAGCCAGGGCTTTGCGCCTGCCCTTCGGGCGAGCGGTCGGCTGGCTGGTTGAATCCGCACCCAGTTCCCAGACAACACTGAGGCGGGTAATGCGGTCGCCAGATTTGAGCTCCTGAATAACCCTCCCCCGTCCGGTTCGGGTTTGAAGAGGGGCTTCATCAAAGCGGATACTCTTCGGAGCAAGTTTCTCCAAGAAGAGCGTGGCTTGATCGGTCGCCTTTCCCACTGCCATGCCAACTAACTGCGCCGACGGCGTTAATTTCCATGCCTGCACTCCCTGCCCATAGCGGCCTTGTACGGGAAATTGTTCAACTGCTACCCGTTTCGCCTTGCCATCCGATGCGACCAACAGGATGTCGCCGGTTTTAGGGAGCGTTTCAGCTCCAATCACTTCATCGTTCGGGCTTAATTTGATCCCCAGCACGCCAGCCGCTACCAACCCCATTGGTCGCACACTCTGCTCGGAAAAACGAATCGCCATCCCCTGCGCCGTTACCAAGAGAATCTCTCGATCTCCACGAGTGATTTGAACCCAGCCCAAGCGATCACCCGGGTTAACTTTCACCAGAGTAAGGAGGTGTGCCGCCGGTCCGCTCACCTCCTCCAAGCTAGATTTCTTGACATAGCCCTGACGAGTGACCGTCAGGACATAAGCGTCGCTGGGCCGCTCCCCTTTGGGCGGCAGAGCGAACACGGCCGCCAGCGCTTTCGCATCTTTCAAGGGAGAAACATCACCAATTGGCAACCCTGAGCTTGGGCGGCTGCTAGGGGGCAGGCTGTGCAAGGCTAGCGCAGCGCATTCCCCGTTTTGCGCAACCAGATAGACCGTATCGCGGCTGGAAGCTTTGAGCAAAAAGGCAGGGGATTCGTTACCGCTCAGGCGCGGCGGTTTGCCATCTTCGCTGCGCGAGATCAAGCCATCGGAGGTAACACTAACCCAATGCTCCCCCTGCGGCGCAAGATCGGTGACGGTGAGCGCTAAAGCAGGCCCTTTTTGCAACCCAGCAGCAATCTGGGTTCGTCGTCTTTCGGCAAAAGCCTCTTTCACGGCCGCTAACTCCTCCGCCGCCAAGGCGCGCATCTTAGGCGCCGAGCGGAGCAAGGCTTCCAACTCCTTGATGCGTGCCAGCACCTGCTGATATTCCAGTTCGATTTTTTTGCGCTCCAAAGCAGCTAAGCGGCGTAGGGGCATATCCAAAATTGCCTGAGCCTGAATCTCACTCAATTTGAAGCGGCGCATCAAGCGTCCCCGCGCCGTTTCGGCATCCGGCGATTTGCGAATCAACCCAATCACTTCATCTAAATTCTTGAGCGCCACCCGCAAACCTTCCAGAATATGCGCCCGTTCCCGCGCCCGGCGCAATTCATATTCGCTGCGGCGGCGGATCACGGCCAGACGGTGATCGAGATACACCCGCAGGGCTTGCTTAAGGCTTAACAAGCGCGGCTCCCCGTCAACCAAGGCTAACAAAATAATGCTGAAGGCAGATTGCATTTGGGTATGGCGGTACAGCTCAGCTAAAACCCGCTCCGCCTCGGCATTTTTGCCTACTTCGATGACAATGCGCATGCCCCGTTGATCCGATTCATCTCGCAGGTCGGTGATTCCAACGATCTTTTCCTCACGCACCAACTCGGCAATGCGCTCGATCAAAGCAGCTTTATTGACCGTGTAAGGCAACTCGGTGACAATAATCCGACTGCGGCCGCGCTCCATCTCTTCCAAATGGGCGCGAGCGCGCACGACAACCTGCCCCCGTCCGCTGCCATAGGCGCTGGCTAGCGAATGTTCCCCTTCGGATGGCAAGATGATCCCCCCAGTGGGAAAATCAGGCCCTTGGATGAACTGCATCAAATCTTCTATAGTGATGTCGTCCATCCGCTCCCAGTTTAGCAGGAGGTATCGGAGGGCATCGATCACTTCGCCGAGGTTATGAGGGGGGATGCTGGTGGACATCCCTACCGCAATGCCGGTCGCACCGTTGACCAGAAGGTTGGGAAAGGCTGCCGGCAAAACGGTGGGTTCCCGCAGGGTATCGTCAAAGTTGGCAACAAAATCCACCGTGTCCGCGTCAATGTCGGCGAGCATTTGCATCGCTGCGGGGGTGAGACGCGCCTCGGTATAGCGCATGGCTGCGGGTGGATCGCCGTCTACACTGCCGAAATTGCCCTGCCCATCTACAAGGGGGACCCGCATCGTGAAAGGCTGTGCCATGCGTGCCATCGCTTCGTAAACCGCCATATCCCCATGAGGATGAAACTTTCCTAAGACTTCCCCAACAATGCGCGCTGACTTCTTATAAGGGCTCTCTGGACGCAAACCAAGTTCATCCATCGCATATAAAATCCGGCGATGCACCGGTTTCAATCCATCGCGAGCATCCGGCAGGGCGCGCGCCACAATCACACTCATGGCGTAATCCAGATACGCCTGTTGCATTTCCCGATCGATATCCACCTGACGGACCAAGCCAATTTCCATCTCGCAACCTCCCAGCTCTTCCACTCCCATCATAGCATAAAAAGTCCTGCCTTTTTGGGGGAACGTTGGGTGAGTTTTCTCCCCCTAGCTAACTCCGTTTTCGGTCCTTCATGCCCCAAAGCGGGAGGAGGACAGCAGGCTCATTTAGCAGCTAGGGCTAAAAAGACATCCTCTAAACTGGCTTCTACTGCCTCCATCCTTGCCTCGGCATAGCCCGCTTGTTGAAGCTGGTGGAGCAACTGCGCCGCTTCAATCTCTTTGGGCAAAATAACCCGCAGGTGATCGCCGGCTAAGCCAACGCGGAGAATGAGCGGAGAGGTTTCGAGAAAAGCTAGGGCTTCTGTTAGGGGATTGGCGTAGAGATCGTAAGCCAAACCGGGCAAAGCTTTTTTCTTCAGTTGATCTGGGGAATCCAGCGCTAACAATTTCCCCTCCCGCATGATGCCTACTCTGCCACAGTACTCCGCCTCATCCATGTAATGGGTGGTCACCAGAGCTGTAACCCCCTCGTTGACCAGATCATAGATCAAATCCCAAAAGGCGCGGCGGGCAGTCGGGTCAACGCCGCTGGTCGGCTCATCCAGAAAGAGCAGTTGCGGCCGATGAACGATAGCAATGGCAAGCGCCAGACGTTGTTTCCAGCCCGTTGCCAGTTCGCTGACCAGCGAATTGCGCAGGGCGGTCAACTCGACCCGTTGCAACGCAGCTTGAAGTTGAGCCTCATCCCGCACGCCGTACACCCCGCCATAAAAGCGAAGATTCTCCTCTACGGTCAGATCATGGTACAAAGAGAACTTTTGCGACATGTAGCCGCATTGGCGACGAATGGCTTCGGAGTGACGCTGGATATCATACCCCAACACCTGCGCCTTGCCTTCGCTAGGCAGAAGCAGCCCCAACAACATGCGAATGGTGGTCGTCTTACCACTGCCATTCGGACCAAGGTACCCCACCACTTCACCGCGGCTGACGGT
>CAKZNJ010000033.1 GCA_937129505.1 uncultured Anaerolineae bacterium
CTCCCTTTTTGAGCCATTTTTGCCCTTTTTTCAAGGGGGGGTGCGCAAAACCGTTTCTACATTTTCCATTATACCCCTTTTTTCTATTTTGACAAGGGGCTTTTTTGCCCAATTTTCGCCTTTTCTCACCGTTCCCCCATGCGGAGCCGGCGGCATCCCCGTTTCATCCCCGCTGCACCATCGGCGCGCAGAGCTTCAAGCCTTCCCCGGCCGTCTTGGCGTCGGTGCTCGCAATGGGGCGAATGCCTTGCCCAACCCCCAGGGCGACCCATCTTCCCCTGACCTCGGGTAGTATAATTCAGGCAAACCTAACGGCTCAAAGGGGGGAGGGCAGTTTTGCGCTCGCAGCTTTTGCCGCCGCCGGGCAGAGACAACACTCAGGGCAGTCCTATGACCGCCCACCGGGCTTCACCCCCTCTTGAGCCTGCTCTTAAAGGAGTAAAATATGTCTCAGAACCTTTCGCAAGCTTTGGATTACGCTCGAAACAATCACCAGCGCTTCTTGGAAGAGCTCAAAGAGCTGATTCGCATCCCCTCTGTCTCCACCGATCCGCAATCCGCGGCGGAGATGGAAAAAGCTGCCGCCTGGGTGGCCGATCAGCTTCGTGCGCTGGGGGTGAGCGAAGTAGCCATCTGCCCCACGGCGCGCCATCCAGTGGTGTGCGGCGAATACCGCTGTGGTCTGCCTGCTGCGCCGACCCTGTTGGTGTACGGTCATTACGATGTCCAACCGGCCGAACCGCTGGAACTGTGGCAGAGTCCGCCCTTCGAGCCCACCGTGCGGGGGGAATACCTGTTTGGGCGCGGCGCTTCCGATATGAAGGGTCAGTTGCTGGCGGGATTGAAAGCCATCGAAGCCATCTTGCGCAACAATCACCTGCGGGTCAACCTGCGCTTTTTGATTGAGGGGGAAGAGGAGATCGGTTCGCCGAGCCTGAAACAGTTTATCGAGGAATATCAGCACCGCCTGCGAGCCGATGTCGCCTTAAACCTGGATTCGGGGATTGTCGCCCCCGATTTGCCCACCATCACTGTCTCGTTGCGCGGCTTGGCGTACTTTGAACTGCGCCTCTACGGCGCTGCCGGCGACCTGCATTCGGGTACTTTCGGCGGCGTGGTGCATAACCCGGCGCAGGTGCTGTGTGAGCTGATCGCAGGGATGCACGACCGGCAAGGACGGGTCACCCTGCCGGGCTTTTACGACCGCGTGCGACCTCTCAGCCAAGCAGAACGGGAGGACCTCGCCCGCATCCCGCAGGATGAAGCTTATTTTCTGAAAACCACCGCGGCGCCAGCGCTGTTTGGGGAAGAAGGCTACACCCCCGCCGAACGGGCAGGCGCCCGCCCGACGCTGGAAGTAAACGGACTCTATTCTGGCTACATCGGAGAGGGCTCCAAGACGGTCTTGCCCGCCTATGCTATGGCAAAGATCTCCTGTCGCCTCGTTCCCGATCAAGACCCCAACGAGGTGCATGAGCAGTTGTTGGCTTACCTGCGAGAGCATGCGCCGCGCACGGTGCGTTGGGAGGTGGTGCAATGGGCTGGCTCGCCGCCGGCGGCGATCGATCCCCACCGCCCGGAGGTGGCCGCTCTGCAGCGTGCCATGGAACAGGTCTGGGGGGTCAAGCCGGCTTTCAAGCGCGAGGGGGGCAGCATCCCTGTGGTGGCGCAGCTCAAAGAGATCTTGGGGATGCCCACCATTTTGAGCGGCTTTGGCTTGCCGGATGACAACTTGCACGCCCCTAACGAGCGGTTACATCTCCCGACGTGGAAACGGGGCATTGAGACGCTGATTCGTTTCTTTGATAACCTTGGGGTGACGGTGGGAGAGGGCGCTCCTGCGGAATGACAGGGAAAAGGGGCGCCTTGTCCTATCGGGGTGAGATAACAAGGCGGGCTGAACAGCACAACACTGGGAGGCGTTTCGCTCCCCTTTCGGGAGAGCTTCTACGGTGTGGGACAAGGACGAGGGCAGTCGCTGCTCAACCCTGCCGCCATCCTTGCCCAATCGAACTGCGACCTTTAGATAAAAATCGTCTGGGCGCCGTTGCTGATCTCCAAAAATTCCATCGCACCCAATACCTCGGCGCCGTCCACCAAATCTTCCTTGGTCAGTTTCATCATGTCCATCGACATCTTACAACCGTAGAGATGGGCGCCGGCATCGATCAACATCTCGACAAATTCGGGCACGGGCGGGAAGTCCAGCTTGGCAATCTCACGGCGCATCATCCACGAGGCAGCCGCAGACATGCCGGGGATCGACCCCAACCAAGTGGGGATGTGAAACCACGGGTGCATGCTGGGATTGCCCACGGTTGCCACATTGAGTTTGCCCATCTTCTTTTTGGTGATGATATCCAAGCCCCAAAAGGTGAAAAATACGTGGGCATCAATGCCGCTCATGCGCGCCGCATTTGCCAAGATGAGCGGCGGATATGCCATATCTAACGAGCCTTTGGAAGCGATAATGCACAATTTGCGTTCTTCTGCTGCCATCTCTAGCTCCTTTTTGGCTAAATGCAACCGGTAGGTTTGCCCAAGCCGGCGATCTTAGCGGCAATTTTGGCGGGCCCGCCGGGGAAGAGTTGATAAATCTCCTTTGTGTCCACATCGGTGGCTTTGGTAATGCGCCGCAGGGTCGGTGGCTGGCCGGTTGCCTCGAACTCTTTGCGCGCAAAGTTGATCACCACCCAATGGCGGTCGGTCAGGGTGATATTCAGGCTTGCGGCAATCGCTTCGGCGATTTGGGGCGTCCAAGCGTGAGGGTCAACCATGAAGCCCTCAGCATCAAATTCGACATTGGTAAGTACAGAAGTAGATTGTTCCATATTTACACTCCTTATTGAGATGAAGTTTGAGGTGAATCGGATAAAGCTTTGATCAGATTGATTAATTTGGCAAAGCCTCGCTTGACTCTCGGATCGGATAAGTCTTTGAGCAGGGCTAAATACGACGTTTTGCCATCGCCAGCGGTGTCGTTGCGGATGGCTGCAATGGCTTGATTGGTCAGCGCCATCATCTCCGGCTGGGTGAGGTTCTTGACGGTGGTGAGGATGGTGACGATGTTCTCACCGAGCGCCTTGACATCTTCCTCGGTGAATTCGGTGACGATGCGATGAAGGATGTTCAAGCTCTGTTTGGCGAACTTGAAATAGCCCGCCCGCTCCAGCTCATCCAGCAGGTTGACCGTTTGATTGAAGCCGGGCTTGACCAGCCTTTGCAGCTCATCGAGCAGCTCGGCGGCCGCCTCCAAGCGGTCTAGCAGGCTCAATAACAAGGGGATATCGCGCAACAGGCGTTTGAGCAGGTAAAGCAAGTCATTCAGCTCAAACTCATTGCCGATTTCGGCAAGCTCAGCGATGGATAATTTAATGAATTGGTTGCCGATCGGAATCAGATCGCGTTTCAATTCATCCCATTCTTCTTGGCGCCGCCGCTGTTCTTCAAGGTAGGGGACAAGTTTATCCACGCCTTGCAGGATATCGGTGAGCAGGCGGTTCTGCTCGGTGAGAGCTTCCAGCTCTCGCCTTTGGGCGTGAATTTCCGCCTGTAAGAGGTCAATCTTTTCGAGGATTTGGGTATCAGCCAACATTAGCGTCCCTCCTACGACCACTTACCAGCCATGGTCATCTGCGATTCAAACGGCATCTCTTCGCCCTTGAGCAGCACATTCCAATAAATCCAGCGGAAGAGCATCTTTCCCCAGTGATTGACGGCGGATTCGCGCAGGAGAGAGAACGGTCCGATGCCGGGCAGCGGGAACATGCCGGGGAGGGGTTCGACATCGTAATTGAAGTCAATGAGAATGCCCTTTTCGAAACCCGATTCAATGAAACAGTTGGCATGACCATCGAATTTTTGCAGCGGCTCTAAGCCCTCCATGTGGCGCAAAATGTTTTCGACGAGGATATCGAGCATGAAGTGAGCCACGGAGCCGGCCTTGCTAGTCGGGACATTGGAGGCATCGCCGATAACCCAGACATTCTCCCATTGGGTGGATTGGAGCGTGTGTTTATGCACCGGCACAAAATTCAAATCGTCTCCCATGCCGGAACGGGCGATGACTTCAGAGCCCATGTTGGTGGGGACGGTGACCAACAGGTCGTAGGGGATTTCCTTTTCGTCGTAGGAGCGGATCACCTGCTTGCTGTTATCCACCTCCATCAGGTTGAAATCTGCTACAAGGGAGATGCCCTTTTGCTCCAGCATGTCGCCGAGGATCGAAGAGGCGCGCGGCTTGGTAAAAGCGCCGGGGAGAGGGGTGGCGTAGATGATCTCGACTTTATCGCGGATGCCCTTTTCGTGGAAGTACCAATCGGCTAGGAAAAGAAACTCCAAGGGTGCAACGGGGCATTTGATCGGCATCTCGGTGAAATTGACGACCATGCGCCCGCCCTTCCAAAAGCGCAAAAAGCGGCTGAGCGCCACCGCGCCATCCACCGTGTAGAAATCGAAGATATTTTTTCGCCAGCCGCCGTCAAGCATGCCGGGCGTCTCTTCGGGGTGAATCTCGGAGCCGGTGGCGATGACGAGGTAGTCATAATTGATGGGGGTATTCGAATCAGCGAGGATGATTCGGTTGTGATCGGGTTCAATCCGCTCTACTTCGGAGAAAATCACTTTGACCGACTTGGGGAGGTAGTTCCGCTTGGGTTTAACCACATCAGCGCGGGAGTAGATTCCGAAGGGGATAAACAGAAAACCGGGTTGGTAATAATGGTTTTCGTCCTTATCGAGGACGATAATCTGCCACTCGTGTGGGTCAAGGAGATTTGCCATCTTGTTGGCGACCATCGTGCCGCCTGTGCCGCTACCAAGGATGAGGAAGGTCTTCATCGTTAAGTCTCCTTACAACAAGTTGTACATCAGCTAAGCGTGAATAATTATAACATATTCGCATAAACGCATATATCAATCTGCGCCTATATTAATAGATAGCACCCGTTGGCGATAGTGATTAAAATCACATACTTGACATTACAATGTCATGGATGTGACAGCTCGCCGAACGCAAAGAGATAAATTGCAAGAGGCGGAGAAGGGAAAAACGGCTATAATATAGACTACCCTTATTTGATTTTGCTCCAGCGGAAACCATGACAGAGCAGGACGATCAGCGCCCCCCTATTGACCTCGGCAGCCGCTTACGTGACCTGCGCACAGAGCGCAATTTATCTCTGCGGGCTGTGGCACGCCACAGCGGTCTTTCGACCAACGCGCTCAGCCTGATCGAGCGCAACCTCACTTCGCCTTCGGTGAGCACGCTCTACAAAATAGCCAAGGCGCTGGATGTGCCGATCACCGCTTTTTTTCACCCAAAAGCGACGCAGCAGACCATCGTCTATCAAAAAAGACAGGAACATGAGAAGCTCGAATTCCTGCGCGGCGTCTGGGTGGGTTTGGGAGGGGAAAACTTTATCGGCGAGGTTGAGCCTTTCCTGCTGACTCTAGAACCAGGGGGCGGCAGCGGTCGCTATAAGATGGTGCACAGCGGGCATGAGTTCGTCTATTGTTTAGAGGGTAAAATCGAATACGAAGTGGACGATCAACGGTTCATCTTGGAAAGCGGCGACAGCCTGCTCTTCTCAGCCCACCTGAGCCACCGCTGGCGCAATCCCACCAGCGAACCCTGTCGGGTGTTGATCTTGATTTCGGGATTTTCCAGCAACGAAAATCTCGCTCAACATCGTGTCCCCCGCTCGGATGAGGATGACCGCTAATAGCGCAGCTTGACTCGAGCCATGCCGCCCATGCTCAAAGGGAAGAATTACACATTCAGATGCAGCAATTCCCACAGCTTGCGGCGGTACTCCTGAAATTCTGGCTGTGTTTTCAGCAGCAAAGAGCGCGGATGAGCGAAGGGGATATCGAGAATCGTTTGAATGGTGTTCGGTTGACGGCTCATAACAATCACGCGGCTGCCCAGCATCAAAGCCTCTTCTAAATCGTGCGTGACGAATAAGATCGTCTTGCGTTCGTTCTCCCAGATCTGTAACAGTTCCATTTGGAGCTTCTCTTTGGTCATAGCGTCTAAAGCCCCAAAGGGCTCATCCATGAGCAAAATTTCGGGGTTGTTTGCAAAGGCGCGGGCAATATCCACCCGCTTTTTCATCCCTCCGGATAACTGACGCGGCAGCGTATTTTCGAAACCCTGTAAGCCAACCAGATGAACATAATTCTCTGCGATTCGTTGACGCACTTCAGCGGGAACGTTGCGCAAAGCCGGTCCGAATTCGATATTTTGCTTGACGGTCAACCACGGAAAGACCGAGTCTGGCTGAAACACCATGCCCACTTTGGGGTTGGGTTCGTTCACCCGTTTGGAGTCGATCAGGATTTCGCCCGCCGAAGGCTTTTCAAGGCAGGCGATTAGGTACAACAAAGTGGACTTTCCACAACCAGAAGGACCGACAATACAGACAAATTCCTCGGCAAACACCGAAAAAGAGACATTTTCTACCGCGACAATCCTTTGTCCTTTTCCAATTTCATAGATGCGACTGACGTTTTGTAGTTTGATTTTTTCGGCTTCCATTGCTGTCCTTGTTGGATGATTAGGATGAATACCAAACCCGCTTAACCAGCTCTAATCGCTCAAGAGGGATATGCCATAGATCCCACGAAATAGCAAGGCCAGCGGGTTGGGCGCTTTTCACGGCGCGAAGATCGTTTTCAATTTGCAAATCATTCAGCTCAGCCACCTTGGGTATTTCGACCAGTTCAATACCTGCCAAAATGGGCTTGGGAGAAATTTGGACGGCGCGGGCAATTTCTTCTGCCAGAGTCACAGCGGAGAGCCCGAATTTGGTCAATTGACCCAACTGGACCGGGATATCCAGAGCGAATACCTCGCCCAAAGTGGCGAGGATTTCATCTTCCGCGGCTGAAGAAAGGCGGAGCAGAGACTGGGCAAGCTGAGCGAGTTCATAAGGTAAACCAGCCGGGCCTAGCGTATGAGCGTAACTCATCACTTTTGTCCAATCGGCAAGTGGGGTAAGCTCCGCCAGTTTCTGACCGACCAAGTAGGCTAGAGAAAACGAAAAGGCGTCTAAACCAACTTCGAGGTGTCTTTCCTTCAGATCGCTGACGACACGCTGAATGACTTTCGTAACGCTTTGGGCACGAAATTCCATCCATGCTTGAAAATCGCCTTCCGCTTTTTGGCTAGGGACAGTTTTTTGCCGCTCCGAAAAGTAGGGCAGGATAACGGGCAGGCGCTGCCTCTCCTCCCAAGCTCCGCGGAGAGCTCGGCGGATTTTCTCCAAGTCCAGATGATACTCTTGGGCAAGTTGTTGGCAGGAGGGGCAAAAACAGCCAAGAGATTGATAGAGGTCAGCGGTTGGTGATGGATAGCGAATCCGATCCAGAAAGAAGCCATCATAAAGCGCACTTTGGAGGTGGGGCGAGAGAG
>CAKZNJ010000034.1 GCA_937129505.1 uncultured Anaerolineae bacterium
TGGGTGACCTTTCGGGCGGGCAAGCACTGCGGCGCGTCGTTGCCAAAATGTACGCGTTAGCTTCCGACGAGGGTTTGTGCTTTTACGTTTTCGGGCAAATTCCCGATTACAACGCCTATAAAAACAACTACCGTGCCCGCCTCGATGATATCCCTCTCGATGAAAGCACAGCTCAGAAAATTGTTTCCGAGGCGAACTACGCCTTCGAATTGAACCGCCAGGTGTTCGCCGAGATGGTGGAGACGATCCCCAGCTGAGTGCTCTCAGCCCTGAAATTCCTCTCCCTATAAAAACCCCTCTTTTCTTCTCGCTTTCCTGACATCAGGTCTGGAATGGGGGGCATGGACATCCACCCTGATTTGAAGGAGAAATGTCCGCATCGCCGAGGCAAATTTACCCTTTGGAATCGACTTTGGGGGGAAAGCCCCTGGCGCTTTCTCTTTGTCTATTGACATTCTCTGGCATAACTTTTAGAATCACTCGCCATACAGTCTAAATATTATCCAAATACTAAGTATTCTCACAATTCAGGCAAGGAGGAAGCGGTGATGGCAACCCATGATGTGGAGAGCAAATTAGAGGGCGAAGTGTATTATCCAGCGGCACATATCCGAGAGCAGGCAACAATCCAAGACTATGACTCCTTATATCAACGTTCGATTCAATCTCCGCAGGAGTTCTGGGCAGAGCGAGCCGAGGAACTTGAGTGGTTTGGGAAATGGGAGAAGGTGTTGGATGACAGCAATCCGCCTTTTTACAAGTGGTTTGTGGGTGGTCAAGTCAATATCGTCCACAATGCCTTGGATCGCCACGTCAAGACTTGGCGCAAGAACAAATTAGCCTTGATCTGGGAGGGGGAGCCAGGCGACAGCCGCACTTTTTCTTACCATGCCCTGAATCGAGAAGTGTGTAAATTTGCCAATGTGCTGCGCAGTATGGGGGTCAAGAAAGGTGACATTGTCACCATCTACCTTCCCCGTATCCCCGAACAGGTGATTGCCATGCTTGCCTGTGCAAAGATCGGTGCTGCGCACAGCGTGGTTTACGGCGGTTTTAGCGTTGAAGCCTTGGCGGAACGGATCGAAGACGCGCAGAGTCGCGTGTTAATCACCGCCGATGGCGGCTGGCTGAGAGGTAAAATTGTGCCCCTCAAGGAGACTGCAGATGAGGCAATGGCACGCCAGCCAACGATCGAAACCTGCATTGTGGTCAAACGCACCGGCCAAGAGATTTACATGGAAGCTGGGCGGGACTACTGGTTTCACGACCTAATGGCGTTACCCATTGCCAACCAGCCTTGTTGTACCGAACCCGTAGATGCCGAAGACCCTTTGTTTATCCTCTATACCTCTGGGACGACTGGCCGACCGAAAGGTGTGGTTCATACCCACGGTGGTTATATGGTGTATGTTTATACTACCCTTAAGTATGTCTTCGATCTGCGCGATGAAGACCGCTGGTGGTGCGCTGCCGATCCGGGTTGGATTACAGGACATTCTTACATCGTTTACGGTCCCCTGTTGCTTGGGGCTACATCGTTTATGTATGAAGGCGCGCCAAATTATCCTTATCCCAACCGCTGGTGGCGGATGATCGAGGCTTACGGCATCACCGTCCTTTACACTGCCCCTACTGCCATTCGCGGCTTGATGCGCTACGGCGATGCTTGGCCCAATCGCCACGACTTGAGCAGCTTACGCTTGTTGGGCAGTGTGGGAGAACCCATCAACCCCGAAGCCTGGCGCTGGTACTACACGGTGATTGGCAAAGAAAGATGTCCGATTATGGACACCTGGTGGCAAACCGAAACGGGTGGCTTTCTGATCTCGCCTTTGCCCATCACGCCCTTGAAGCCAGGTTCTGCCACAAAGCCCTTATTCGGCATTGAGGCGGACGTCGTGGATGAACAGGGCAAGCCTGTACCGGCTGGCGAAGAAGGATATCTGGTGATCAAAAAGCCCTGGCCGGGCATGATGCGCACCATCCTAAAGGACCCAGAGCGATATAAAGAGCAGTATTGGGGTAAATTTGGCAACATGTATCAGACGGGTGACTCGGCGCGCAAGGATAAAGATGGCTACTTCTGGATCATCGGGCGTATGGATGATGTAATCAAAGTGAGTGGCTACCGTCTCGGCACTGCCGAAGTGGAAAGCGCCTTGGTTTCTCACCCAGCGGTGGCTGAAGCTGCTGCAATTGGCTTGCCTCATGAGATTAAGGGAAATGCAATTTATACCTATGTGATTCTAAAAGCGGGGGTGGAAAAGAGCGAGAAGCTCGCCGAAGAATTGCGCAACCATGTGGCTCATGAGATCGGTCCCATTGCCCGTCCCGAGCAGGTCACTTTTGTTGATAGCTTGCCCAAAACACGCAGTGGCAAGATTATGCGCCGGGTGCTGAAAGCCCGCGCTTTGGGCCTGCCTGAAGGAGATGTAACGACGCTGGAAGAGTGAGCGGAGGTTGGTTAGATAAAACAGGAGACTCTCGGCGCCTTTCAAGCTCGCAAGAGAGCCTTCAGCAGGAAAGCAATTAAGTGCGGCTGAAGCGCAGAAGGAAACCATCCTGCTCTGTCTAAGCAGAGCAGGATGGTTTGACAAAGCCTCTCAGTTTAAGGGGTCGAAGTAGGAAGAGGAACCACCGTAGGGATGCCGGTATCCGTTGCGGTTGGGCTGGGAGGCACTGGAGTGGTTGGAGTGGTGGGCACAGTGGCGGTTGCCGTGGGAGTTGGTGTCTTGGTGGGCAAAACCCCGCCGCTGCGCACCGAAGGCACAAACCAAAACGCATTCGGGTTGCCATCTTTGGCGTTATTGGTCACCGTCAAGATGAATTTGACTTGCTTATCTGCCAACGAGCTCAAGTCTATGTCGATCAGAGTTGTTTGGCCGTCGTTTACTTCGTTCCACTCGCCTAGGGTTTGCACTTTATTGCCCGGCACCTGATACTGCAGGGTAAAGGTCACTTTACACGCTGGGCTTTGGGCAAGACAACCTATTTCGGTAACAAAATGGTCGCCGTTTTTGATCTTAAAAGCGGGATAAACCCCCTGAATCCAACTGCCTTTGCTCTTCGGCGGGCGCGTCCACAGAGCGAGCTCGTTCTCTTGACGGTTGTCTTCAAGGGTCGGTTTACCCAGCAAGATGACCGATCCTGCGGCGCTCTTACTGTTGCCGGGGCAGGGTAAATCGCCGCTGTTGCTCTTCCAACTCGCCAGACACACCGCCGAGGCAAGGTCAAAGCGATAATCTGCCACAGGCTTAATGACGGTGATCCGAACCGAGAGGGCAGATTTGCCTTGTGCGCCCACCCCAAACAGCTTGTCTTCCTCGTTAGCCAACATCCAAAAGCTGCGGTAATCTCCCGCTTTGCTTGGCGCAGTCAACTCGACAGCAATATCCACCAATTCTCCTGGGGCAACGCGCTTATCAAAGGGATAAACCTTCCTCGCTCCCATATCGGCGCCGTCGACAAAGCGCAGAGCGTAATTTTTCGTCCACGTGCAGGTGCCGATATTCTTAACCCGCCAGATCTTTGTAAAGGAGGCTTCCGAAGGCAAAAGGGTGCCATCCCCGATCGTGACATCTGCGACAAACTGGGCTAGGTCGCAGACGCCACTCGGCGGAATCGCTGTGGGGGGAGGCGGAGGGGGAGAGGTAACGAGGGGCGGTATCGGCGTTGGGCTAGGCAAAGGGGTAAAGGTGGCAATTTCAGGGGTGGGGAACATGGGCGTTGGAGTGGCGGGGAGAGGCTGTGCCATCTCCGTCATCAAGGCGATTGCCGTCTGGCCGGCAAGTTGGGTGACCATAGCTTGGACGGTAGCGGCAGCCTGGGTGTAGATTGCCATGGGGTCTTCCGTAACAACAGGGCGGCTGGGAAGACGACAAGCCAACATGGCTAGCCCAATCAACAAAAGCATAAGGGAAAATTTCAAGGTTTTCATCATATCAACCCTCTCCTAATCACTGCAAAAGCCAATAAGCGATTTCTTGGACAAATACCTTGAAGGGGTCAGACTCGGCTGCAGCGATGAACAAGCCAAACCGTCCTTTCAGGTAGGTGCTATCGCTCAACTTGGCAAGCAAGATGTCATTGGCATAAAGCTTGAGCGTGGTGCCATCTGCCCAGACACCCAAGCGATTGGTTTGATTGGCTCCGCTTTGGATGGCAGAGGAAACCGTCCATTCTTGCAGGGGGGCGTAGTTTCGTCCGTCCCATTTATAGATGCGGAAGCGGCCGTCGCAGGAAAAACCGAAAACATACCCAGCATTGGGGTTCGGAGCGCGGAAGAGCAAACCATAGCGATCTTTCCCGCTGCAACGTTCGCCAGTACGAAATTCCACCTCCATGTAAAAATTCTGAATGGCAGCATGGGTGGCTAATCCCCATTCTTCACCGCCGCCGGGGGTTGCTTCCATGATCAATGCCCCATCTTTTACTTTGAATTCGGTAAAAGCTGTTTCTAAGAGATACCAATTGGCGGCATTCTTGAAAGTGTCGCGCCAGGTGGGTTCGCCGAGATTTATATCGCTAACAGACTCGGCAACCACGATGCGCACCCAAAAAGGTTTATCCCCCTCGGCACCAACGCCAAAGCGGCTGCCATCGGCGCTTTTAAGCATCCACTGTCCCTGATACTGACCGCTTTGGCGG
>CAKZNJ010000035.1 GCA_937129505.1 uncultured Anaerolineae bacterium
AAGGGTATATTTTTCGACAGTTGAACCGCGGACAATGGCACCAGGTTGGCAAGCAAACAACAACCTGATCAGCCTCGATTTCAGCCCTAATGGATGGATTTCCAAGTGGAAAACGATCATTGACACCAATTCGGGGGGTGTTTATGGATGGTGGGGGACAACCTTTTCTCTTGAACGAGGCGGTAATCGGATTGCTTTTGCCAGACCGGATGGTGTCGGATTGGTTAATGACGAAGGAGCCTTTGAGAGCTACTTAAACGTCATCCCCTATCAGACTGGGGCAGACTGGGCATGGGTTCCTAGTATCAGTTGGAGCCCCGATGGTCAATTTTTATATACTGTCGATCACTTACCTGAGGAGGGACTGGCGAACCCAGAGGAGTCCAAATCTTTTGCAGTGGCGGCAATTTCATTAGACAAACGGAGCACAATTCATCTCGTCCAAAGAGCGGGGATGTTTGCCTATGCGGTTCCTTCCCCCTTGATGACTTATGAGCAAGAGCGACAATACCGCATTGCTTACCTTCAGGCAAACCTACCTGACCAAAGTGATGTTAGCCGTTATCGGCTGATGGTCATGGATCAAGATGGTTCAAACACGACAACTTTATTTCCAAAGGAAGGTGAAACTGGCTTAGAGCCGCAGGTCGTAAGCTGGTCACCGATACCAATGAGTGATACAGGTTTTTATGCAATTGCTGTTATTTACCAAGGAAATTTTTACATTATTGACGTACCCTCAGGGGAAAGCCCGGCGGGTAATCTTCGTCAAATCACCGGTGATGGCTTAGTAAGCCGGGTGGTTTGGAGCATGAGAGAGTGAAGTGATATGAGAATCTTAATTACCGGAGCAGCAGGATTTTTGGGTTCCCATCTTTGTGACCGTTTGCTGGCTGAGGGACACGAAGTTATCGGAATGGATAATTTTATAACCGGAAGCGCTGAAAACCTTGCCCATCTAGCGGGAAACGAGCGTTTTTCCTTTATCCGTCATGATGTTTCCAATTTCATTTTTGTCCCTGGTGAAGTACAGGCTGTCTTACATTTTGCTTCGCCGGCAAGTCCTAATCCGTCTTCCCCCTATGGATATGTGAATTTACCGATTCAGACCATGAAAGCAGGAGCCCTCGGTACGCATAACACCCTCGGTGTTGCTCGTAAATACGGGGCGAAATACCTCTTAGCTTCAACCAGCGAAATCTATGGAGATCCTCTAGAACACCCTCAAAAAGAAAGTTACTGGGGCCATGTGGATCCGATTGGAGTGCGCTCTGTATATGATGAAGCAAAACGGTTTGCTGAAGCATTGACGATGGCTTACCATCGCTTTCATGGTATCGATACTCGAATTGTTCGGATTTTCAACACCTACGGTCCGCGAATGCACTTAGAAGATGGGCGCGTCGTACCTAATTTTATCCAACAAGCCCTACGGGGTGAGCCACTTACTGTCTATGGTGATGGAAGTCAAACTCGCAGCTTTTGTTATGTGGACGACTTAATTGAGGGAATTGTACGCTTGCTATATTCGGATGAACATTTGCCCGTCAATCTCGGCAACCCGGAGGAGACGAGTATTTTAGAGTTTGCTGAGGCAATCAACCGAATTGTCGGAAATAAAGATGGAATTGTCTTCCTGCCTAAAAGTCGGTTAGAAGGTGATCCTCAACGACGGCAGCCAGACATTCAGCGGGCACGACAGATTTTGGGTTGGGAACCGCAAGTCTCGCTTGAAGATGGTTTGCGGGAAACAATTGCTTATTTTCGATATAAAATGGGATTAGAATAGTGTCGATTCTGCGAAACCAGAAGGAAAGAAAACGTTTTGTACGTTTTGCTATCGTAGGAACAATCGGTGCGTTTCTGGACTTTGGTTTCTTTAACCTTTTTGCTCATCTGATTCATCTAAATGCTGTTCTCTCGAGCATGGCCTCATTTTCCTTAGCAGTGGTAAATAACTTTAGCTGGAATCGCTTCTGGACCTATCCGGATTCTCGATCTAAACCGATCGGGTATCAGTTAGTTCTTTTTACTTTGATCAATTTAGTCGGTTTGGCAATTCGAACTCCTTTGTTTATTTTTCTTGAGGGAAGGTTATTGCGAATACTTAGTCAGCTCGATCTTTTTCGTGTCATATCGGTGCGCCCAATCTGGGTGGCTCATAATTTATCTTTAGGAGCTGCAATCATAGTGGTGATGTTTTGGAATTATTATATTAACCGCTATTTCACTTACAACGATATATCATCTTAAGGCAATTATTGGGGATGACATGGTATGGAAAATAAAGTGCGCAAAAAGATCGTTGTGATATATACTACCAGCGGCGATGCAGCGGCTTTTTTGGTTTATCCCTATATTTACAATCGACAGGGAGAATGGATTGGATGGGTGACCCCCACTCGACAGGTATATTCTGTGCATGGTCATTACGTGGGATGGCTAAGTGACGAGCCGCGGATTCTCCGTAAACACTCCTCTGGTTATCTCAAACCACGTCTAACACCACCACCTCCACCCAAACCCATTAAGCCTCCCATGATCACACCCCTTGCCCCGATGATGCCAGATATACCCATCGGAGCATTCGATGTTTTAGAGGATAATCCCAGTCTAATGCCACCGGTTGACTTTGGGGATTTGAAAGAAGATATGGACTAAGGTATGGACATTCATCTCGGGCAAGATTTGGGTAACAGTGAAGAAGACCATATATTGATGGAAGGGACTCTTTCACGTGTTCCTACAGGTGTGCGCTCACTACGGGAATTGATTGACCGTGTTATGGGCAAGGGATTCACTATTCCTGAGGTACAAGAAGACTCAGGCATTGCAGAAGTGATTCCCTTCCCTTTTTTAGCAATTGTCAATCAGTACGAAATGAAGATCGCTTTGCTATTAGCGCTGATCAATCCCGCTATGGGGGGAGTTTTATTGATTGGACCTCGTGGGACAGGGAAAACAACTGCTGTTCGGGGGTTGTTGGACTTGTTGCCTTTGGTGCCTAAGAGCCTCTGCTACTATGGTTGTCTACCCGAAGACATCGAAACCATGGGCATGGATGGAGTTTGCCCAGATTGTGCTCGCAAGTATGCAGAAGGAGTACCTTTAGCGGTAATGGATCGAGCCAGACTTGTCGAGTTACCCTTAAACGCCCGTTTGGAAGACGTGATCGGTGGGATTGACGAGCGGGCGGCCATCCATCAGCGTCTAAGGTTACAAAGGGGGATTCTAGCCCAGGCTGATCGTAATGTATTATATGTGGATGAAGTCAACCTCTTAAACGATGATATCGTTGATGCTTTGTTGGATGCAGCCGCACAAGGAAGTTACACTGTCCGAAGAGGTCCTGTCTCTGCAACCTATCGTTCCCGGTTTATTTTAATTGGCTCCATGAATCCCGAGGAAGGGCATTTGCGACCTCAAATTCAGGACCGCTTTGGCTTAAGGGTTATCGTCAGAGGATTAGAAAGTGACGATGAGCGTTTAGAAGCATATCGACGGGTCAAAGCCTATCTAGCCAATCCGCGCTCGACCGTTGAGCAGTACCGCTTGGAATCCGAACTTGCGCGAGAAGAAATTCAACTCGCCCGCGAGCTGCTACCAAAAGTGGAGTTGCCTGATAAAGTTGCCCGAGTGGGTTTGAAGTGGGTTAAGGAATTGGGCATTGACTCGTTAAGAGCCGAAATTACTTTGTTTGAAGCAGCACGGGCTTTTGCCGCTGCCGATTCACGGGAATTGGTTACAGTGGAAGACTTGAAACAGGTTGCGCCGATGGCTCTGCGGTTACGGAAGTCCTCCTTTATGAGCGATTACTTGAGTCAACAAGAAGAGGAACAAGCTGAATTAAAGTCTTTAATGGAGCGCACATAAAAAAAATGAATGAAGTTCAGATACAGGAAAGCCAAAAATTGTTCAAAGCCGCTTGGGCAGCCCATGCTCGAGGGAATGACAATGAAGCTGAGCAACTCTTCCGTCAGACATAGGAAATCGAACCCTATTCGATCAATGCATTATACGGTTTAGCGATTGGATTGAAGGCTATGCAACGTACGAGTGAAGCAATTCACCTCTTTGGAAGGGTTGTGCAAATGATTGACAGCATGGAATGGGAGGATCGAAATCGGGCAAGACTGTTGAGGAGATTGGCTTTGGGTCAAATCAATTATTTGCGCCATCAACCCTGGAATCTAGAAAAGGAGGTCTAGCAACGATGAGCCGAACACACAGAGAAAGAATCGAAGCATGTTTATCGGGAAAGTCGCTTGATCGGGTGCCGGTCATGTTGTGGAGACATTTCCCGGTTGACGATCAGGAACCGCTCCGCTTAGCAGCAGCTACGGTTCAGTTTCAGAGACAATTCGACTTTGATGCCATAAAGGTGACTCCGGCCTCCTCTTATTGTGTCAAGGATTGGGGTGTGGATGATGCTTGGAGGGGGGCAGTAGAGGGGACGCGAGATTACACGAAACATCCAATCCAACATGCTGAAGATTGGGTGAAGTTGCCTGTCCTGAATCCCACCGAAGGATGGTTGGGCAAACAATTGGTATG
Organism: uncultured Anaerolineae bacterium; assembly: GCA_937129505.1. Taxonomy (GTDB): domain Bacteria; phylum Chloroflexota; class Anaerolineae; order Anaerolineales; family UBA4823; genus NAK19. Next base: position 4,555 of record CAKZNJ010000035.1, read on the forward strand.
CTTAAAAACGATTGTGGCTGAAATAGGGCGAGACACACCTGTAATTCAAACGATTTTCAGCCCTCTGTCTCAAGCGAAGAACCTCGCTTCGCGTGATAGAGTGTTGTCATGGATGCGTAAATATCCCCACGAGTTTGAACAAGGGTTGAAGACGATTACAGAAAGCACAATCCGGTTTGTTGAAGAAGCTCGCAAGACGGGCATCGATGGCATTTTCTACGCTGTTCAGCATGCCCAATATGGACTGATGAGCGAGGAGGAATATCGCCAATTTGGCTTGAAATATGACCTGCAAATCTTGGAGGCTGCCAAGCCATTTTGGTTCAATATGTTGCACATCCATGGGGAAGAGATTATGTTCGATCTGTTTGTCAACGCCCCGGTGCAGGTGATCAATTGGCATGATCAAGAGACAGCCCCAAGCCTGACGGAGGCTAAGGAAAAATTTGCGGGAGTTGTCTGTGGAGGCTTATTGCGCTTTACCACGATGGTGCTTGGAACACCAGAAGAGATCACGGCGCAAGCTAAAAAGGCGATCGAAGCGACAAATGGCGAGCGTTTTATCCTAGGAACGGGTTGCGTTGTGCCGATAACTGCGCCTTTTGGGAATATTCAGGCAGCGCGACAAAGTGTTGAAGTCGCTTGATCAATGCGGGTAATCGCTGGGAAAGCAAAAGGTCGGTTGCTCAAGTCGGTTCCTGGCGCGACGACCCGACCGATCACAGACCGCACAAAAGAAGCGTTGTTTAATATAATTGGCGCAGATATTGAAGGGGCAAGTTTTTTGGATTGTTTCGCCGGCACGGGCAGTGTAGGCATCGAGGCTTTGAGCCGCGGAGCCTCTTTCGTGCGTTTTTATGATCTAAACCGTAAAGCTATCCAAACGATTTATGAGAATTTGCGCTTAACGGGTTTGGAGGAATCTGCACAGGTTATCCATGCTGATGTACTCCGAGAGTTGGAAAAGCCAGCCGACCGAGCTTTTGAATATATCTATATTGCTCCTCCCCAATATCACCGCATCTGGAGCAAGACAATGGAATTAATTGACCATCACATCGAGTGGTTGTCATCTGATGGGTGGTGTGTTGTTCAAATTCACCCAATGGAATATGAAAACCTTGCTGAAGGTCAACTCATTCAGCAATTAACCGAGTTTGATCGACGCCGCTATGGCAGCACGTTGTTAGTTTTTTACAGGCTGCGTTAATCCACTAGTTTAGCCCTTAAGAAACTCCTCCAAAGCTTCTTTACTGATACGGAAGGCATTGCCGATCTTTTTTGCTTTCAGCTCGCCAGCGTTGATCGCGGCAATGACATCTTCCTCCGATACGCGCAAAAATGCGGCCGCTTCACTGGGGGTCATGACCGGAGGAATGGATGGCGGCGTGGGAGGAGAGGATGGTGTTGGAGCGCTAGGTTGGCCAGGTTGCATTCCTTGCAACGATTGACTGAGAACATTGCCAATCCCCATGCCGGCTCCAATTCCAGCGGTGAGGCCAGCACCTCCGCTGGGATTCTGAGCTGCATCCCGCAAGGCATCGGCAGCTTGGAGTTGGGTGTACGTTGCCATATCCAGCATACCCATCGCCCGTAACTCCTCGGCGGATTTTGTGGAGGGTTTGAGATTCTCGATGTAAAAGGCCTTTAGGGTCAAGCCCAAGGCGTTAAAGTCATCTTGAGCTTTGGCGCGAACGCCGGCGCTCAATTCTTCGGTCAATCCGATCAATTCGGGGACACTGTGCTTTGCAGTAGTCTCACCTAGCAAATCGCTCAGTTTGGAGAGCAGGATTGAGCGTAAACGGTCTTCGATATCGCTAATGCGATAATAACCCTGAGCGCCGACAATTTGGGTTACAAACTGCTGGGGATCCTTGACTTGGAAGCCATACGTCCCGAACCCTTGTAATAAGGCGATACCTAAGCCCATATTGGGATTTCGGACGATGATTGGTTGAGGAGTGCCCCATTTGCGGTCGACAAAATCACGCATTGAGACAAAGTACACTTCCGCTGGGAAGGGCGTGCGTTCGTTGAAGAAGGTTTTTCCGATTTTTTCGATCAGGAGGGGGATGTTCAAGGTGGTGATTGTATGCCGACCTGGTCCGAAAATATCTAGTGCCGTTCCATCGCGAAAGAACACCGCCGTTTGGGTTTCGCGCACGATGACTTGAGAGCCGATGCGAAAATCGCCCGCACCGCTCTCAGGAAAGCGACGTACCAATTCGTCTCTCATTTCATTGGGATACTCAATGACATCAAATACTCTAGCCATAACTTCCTAACCTTTCTAGTTTTCTATCATTATCAAAAGATTCAATTCCGATAAAAGATTCACTCTTCGAAGATCACTTTGGCGCGTCTTTCATATAAATCGAGACATTGTTGAGCTATCGTTCTCAGGTGGCGAACGGCCGCAAGGATACCATCGCTGCCTAAAGAGGCTTCGACATTATCGATTGCTCTGCTTACCTCATCGGATAGCGCTAAAAGGGTGGCGTCGTATTGGTAGATGCGAGCCAATTCGTCACTTTGAATATTTACGGCGTCGAAAAGACCTGTATAGCCCCGTGGAGCGCGCCGAATCCGATCGATAAATGTTCTTAGTTTTATTGCTGCGCTCTCCAAATCGTCTACCAAATGCAGATCACCTTGGGAAATAACATCTCGTTGAATGGTGGAAATTCTTTGCCAGAGTTCTTCAAAAAGGGAAGCGATCCGATCGCGCAAAATTTTATCCTGATCACGTCTTGCTTGACGATCAATATACCCTTTAAACCCGGGCACGTAACTTAGAATCTTCTTGAAGGGATCGAGATCACCGGTTACTTTTCGAACAATTTGTTCAACTTCGTCGCTCATTATTACTCCTTATCTTTAGGGGGACATTCTATTCTACGCCAGATAGTCTCATTATATTCGACCTTCATGACCTCTGCAACTCATTTACGGATGAATGGTTGATAAGTTGCAAAGTGTTTTTTTTGATTGTCGGGTTATAATTTCAATAGAACACTTTTACAACAAAACTAGGAGAAAGATATGAGTGCGCCAGAATTACAATCGATTTTAGATCAGCTTGAAGGAAGCGTTTTATTTGAGCATGGGAAAGCTGTTGTCAAAGACAGAGAAAAACTCAGAAAGAATGTGCATAAACTTGCGGAAATATCCGCCCTTGAAAAAGGTGCTTTACAGGGCTGGGCGCGTTATCTAACTCGATTAATCGCTTTGGAGGTCGGTTTAGTTCCTGCTACCATCCACGATTTGTATATGGCTCGCGGTCAAGGTGAGGTACCGCCTACTTTCACAGTTCCAGCGATGAATTTACGTGCGCTTTCATTCGATGCTGCGAGGGCAGTTTTTCGAACTGCTCTCTCGCTCGATGCGGGTGCATTTATTTTTGAAATCGCTCGCTCCGAGATTGGTTATACCGATCAACGACCCGCTGAATATGCAACAAGTGTTTTGGCGGCAGGCATTGCGGAAGGTTACGAAGGGGCGGTATTTATCCAAGGTGACCATTTCCAAATCTCGGCGAAGAAATATGGAGCTGATCCCGACAAGGAATATAGCGCAGTAGAAAGTCTGATTAAAGAGGCAATTAGTGCGGGCTTTTACAACATTGATGTGGATACCTCTACCTTAGTGGATATTAGCAAAGCCGATCTGGTTGAACAACAAAGACTAAATACCAAGCTATCAGCCAGTCTGACAAAATATATCCGTTCACTTGAGCCTGCTGGTGTCACTGTATCCGTGGGTGGTGAGATCGGTGAAGTGGGCGGTAAAAACTCCACTGAAGAGGAATTGCGCGTTTACATGGACGAATATAATAAGGAACTTGGCGCTCTTGGAAATTACGCCGGAATCAGCAAGATCAGCATTCAAACCGGGACAACCCATGGTGGCGTGGTTTTGCCCGATGGGACAATTGCCCAAGTAAGCGTTGACTTTGATACCCTGAAGAGACTGAGCCAAGTTGCCCGCAAGGAGTATGGTTTAGCAGGAGCTGTTCAGCATGGCGCTTCAACCTTGCCTGAAGATGCTTTTGGTAAATTTGTCGAAAACGAGGCCTGTGAAGTCCATTTGGCAACCAATTTCCAGAACATGCTCTTTGAGCGCCTGCCTGAAGACTTGCGTAAAGAGATGTATGCCTACCTAGATGCAAATTATGCCAATGAACGCAAGGAAGGGATGACGGATGAACAATTTTATTATAAGACGCGCAAGAATGTCATCGGTCCCTTCAAGGCACAGACATGGAATCTACCCGCCTCTTTCAAGGAAGAGATTGGCAATGCTTGGCAAGCCCAATTTACCAAACTGTTCCGCCTATTAGGGGTTAGTGATACTCGAAAATACGTTGAGCAGACGGTAAAAGCCCCTAAAATTCAGCCCAATATCAAGGATTATTTGGGTGAGTGGGTCACTGATGAAGATATTCGCGACTTGGCGGACTGAGCGATCGCTCGTTCAAATTCATATTGTTTGTAAGACGTCGAATGCGTTGATCTAGAGTGCGACAAGAACAACGAACAGCGAATCTAACTCATTTATCAAAACATCCCCCGTTCCCGAAAGAGCGGGGGGTGCTTGTTTTTCTGAATCACCTCTGATTCTGAGATCCGATGTGGTTGTGTAGAGTAGGGTTAGAAACAAAAATTTTGTATTGACGTATAGGGATTTAGAAAACTACGATAAAAGGAGTAGACGATGAAAAAAAGATCAAAGAAAATCCCATGGTTTCTTGTCCCGTTTTGGTTGCTATGGAAGTTTATTACGGCAATCGTTGCGTTTACGGGGCGCATCATTGCCATTGTCTTGGGCTTTGTGCTTATGATCGGTGGCGTTCTGATCAGCGCGACCATCATAGGGTTAATAGTCGGCTTGCCAATGATTTTGATTGGTGTCCTTCTTGTTTTACGAGGCATTTTTTAACCTGAGGTTTGCTCGTACTGGGCTAAGAACTCGTTAATCTTTTCGACTTTTTCCAAAGAGATTGGTTTTTGTTTGGCTTCTTTGCGGAGGAACTCTTTGAGCTTTTCTAGTTGAATGGAAGGAGCGGGGGGATTTTCCGCTGGATCGATGTCAAGAGTGATTTTTGGATTCATAAAGACCAAAGCTGCACGCACGTTGAGGGGGATCTCTTCGTCAAATATAGGCTTTAGGAATTTTTGAATTTTTTCGATTTCATAGGGTAATTCGAGATCTGGTCGGCCAAGGCTTTCTTTCCCAAAAAAGCGTAAAAAGGCGCTGCCGGCGTGTTGCCAACGGCCCTTTTTGAAAGTGATGCGGCCGGTCAGGTGATAAGGGTAAAGAATCCAAACGCCGGCTGGGCCGTTTAAGAGGTGATAGGTAGGGGTGTAATAGTGGCACAGCGTATATTTTTGGTCTAACCCTTTGAGCGCTTGGTTTATCAACTCGTCCGTACTAGGATTTCTCCCCCAACGATTGGTAAAAAACATCCCAATTTGAGCGAAAAGAAAGCCGAAAAGTAATGCCAGCAGAGAATAGGTTACTTGGTTTGGAAAACGGAGCGAGATGACCAACCCTCCAATCAGGATTATCATCCCTGTGATCGTGGAAATGATGGCGATACGACGATTTCTCTTTTTCTTTTTCTCGTTGGTAATTATTTTCATCCTGTTTTCCTCTTCTGAGTGGTATTAATCCTCGGTGAACGTGCTCGGCAAAGCTGATAGACGCTCACTAATGGCAAGTTGAAGTTCCCTGAGTAACCCCGATTCTACGGCTTGGCGTGCAACTCGGATGGCATTGAGTAAAGCCATCTCATCTGATCTCCCATGTCCGATGAAGACCAAACCATTTACGCCTAGCAAGGGAGCAGCGCCGACTTCACCAGGATCCATGATTTTTTTAATTGCGGCAAAAGCCGGTTTAGCCAATAAAGCACCGACTTTTGTGCGGGTAGATTTCATCATTTCAGATCGGATTAGGTCAGTCAAGAATTTTGCGACTGCTTCGCTTGACTTTAATAAGATGTTGCCCGTAAACCCATCCGTCACAACTACATCGGCGTCGCCATTGAAAAGTTCTTTTGGCTCTACATTGCCGATGAAGTTGGGAATTAACTCCTTAAGTAAAGGATAGGTCTCCTTGATAAGCTGATTTCCTTTACCGGCTTCTTCTCCATTGGACAGAAGGGCGACTTTTGGGGGGGATTTACCAAGGACTTTTTCTGCGTAAATTGATCCCATGAGAGCGAACTGGATAAGATATTCCGCTTTGCAATCGGCGTTTGCACCGATATCCAATACGATGCAGTGTCCATTTCGAACGGGAAACTGGGCAGTGAGGGCTGGCCTGCGTACACCCCGAATGCGGCGCAATTGAAATAAAGCCGTAGCCATGGCGCCACCAGTATTGCCGGCGGTAATAAAGACATCGGCCTCCCCGCTTCGGAGCAGTTCCATACCCACTGCCATGGAAGTGTCGGACTTTCGTCTCGCATTCTCGGCTGGTTTATCGGTCATCTCTAAGACTTGGGAGGCATGGACGAGGTGTAGTTTGGGGGAATGGGGTACGGAATCAAATTTTGCTTCTAAGAGATCCTTGGGCCCGACTAAAAGAATGTCATCATCATAAACTTGTGTAGCCTTTATGGCCGCTTGAATTTCAGGGTCTGGATGGCGGTCGCTTCCCATTGCGTCAAGCACAATGCGCATAGTTTACTCCTATAAGACAGAAAATGTTGACTATTGATAGGTTAGGAGGCGGACTTAGAGAGGTAGAAAATTGTGTCATGAAGATAAAGTTCCTGTTATCCTATCCTAGATTGGGAAAGATTTCTTGACAGCAGGTAAGAGAGGATTATAATACAAAATAAATGCGCTGGTGCTGGAATTGGCAGACAGGCATGGTTGAGGGCCATGTGCCGCAAGGCGTGTGGGTTCAACTCCCACCCAGCGCACTCCAAAAGCCGCAGAGAGCGGCTTTTTTCGTAATTCCTTTCCCTTTTTACTTGTCTCTATCACATGATTGGGGGATAATGGATGAAAATTCCTGTATGGAAAGCGTTGTAAAATGGAGATGGGGGAAGATTTATTTGAGGTGAGCCTATGACCACGCCGACCATTCTGGTAGTGGATGATGACCGCAGTATTGTGAAATTATGTCAGCGGTTGCTGGAGAGGGCTTCCTTCCAGGTTCTGGCGTCAACCGATCCTTTCGAAGCGCTCAAAATTTTGGAAGTCCACCGGGTGGATTTGCTGCTGACGGATATCCGTATGCCGGTAATGGATGGTTTTGAACTCATCGAGCGGGGTAAAGCCCTGCAACCCGATTTAGCCGTCCTGGTGATGACAGGATTTGGCACTGTCGATACTGCCATTCAGGCGCTTTATCGTGGCGTGGATGGGCTAATCCTCAAACCGTTCGAAAATACCGCTGGATTGGTGGAGGCGGTTCAACGGGTGCTCACCTACGCCCGGCAGAAACAGGAAGCGGCGCGTGCTCAAGTTCTCAAACCCCTGTTTGATATTACCGAGACATTACTTGCTGAAACGTCTTTACAGACCCTGGAAAAGTTGATCCAGAATGCCATCATTGGAATTTTCCAATGTGAGTATGTGGGTGTGATTCAACGTGAAGGGCAGGGGAAAGGCGGAAACCTGATTGTTGGTCACATGCTCCCCCGTCAACTGGACAAGGATGTATGGGAGAAACTGTTCCGCATCCTGATTGAGCATGATAGCACCTCCATTTTGATCCACCAAACGGGTCCCGGCAACGCAGAGTTACAGAAAATCTTGCGTTTGGCAGGGTGGACTTCTCTCATGGTTACCTTCATCAACCGTGGAGGGCGTGAGTTTATCTTTCTGGCGGGGCGCTCAAGCCCGGCACAGCCCTACACCTCAGCCGATCTGGATCTCTTCACCATGCTGGCACGCCAGGCGGCAGTTGCGCTGGAAAACGCCCGCCTGTACACGGATTTGAAAGACTACATCCGCCGGGTGGAGGAATCCCAGCAGGCGCTGGTTCAGGCAGAAAAGATGGCGGCAGTGGGGCGTTTGGTGGCTTCGCTGGCGCACGAAATCAATAATCCATTGCAATCTTTACAAAACTGCCTGCACCTGGCTTTGCGGGCGGATCTGGACCCAGAACAGCGCAGTCACTATCTCAATTTGACCGAAACCGAATTAAATCGTCTGATTCAAACCGTTCGCCGGATGCTGGAGTTTTACCGTCCCAGTTCGCACGAACGTACGCCCATTCAACTGGCAAAGGCGGTTCAACATGTTGTTGATCTCATGCGTTCAGAAATTCGCTCCCGCGGTGTGGAAGTATCGCTAAATATCCCGGAGGATGCAGAAATTTCCGGGCTGGAGGATCAGATTCAACAGGTCTTCTTCAATCTGATTTTGAATGCTCTGGATGC
>CAKZNJ010000036.1 GCA_937129505.1 uncultured Anaerolineae bacterium
CCGCATCCTAGCCAAAGAGAACTCCCTGCTCAACACGCCCCCCTGTTGGAATATTTATATCGTGGGGCTTGTTTTGAAGTGGCTCAAAGGATTAGGGGGTTTAGAGGCAATCTACAAACGCAACCAAGAAAAAGCCGCCTTGGTCTATCAAGCTATCGACGAGAGCGGTGGTTATTACCGAGGCCATGCCAAATCCGATCGCTCTCTGATGAATGTCACTTTCCGACTACCCTCTGAGGCGCTAGAGGAGCAATTTGCTGCGGAAGCCAAGAAGCAAGGCTTGATCGGATTAAAGGGACATCGCTCTGTGGGCGGTATTCGCGCTTCCCTCTACAACGCGGTTCCCCTCGAGGCTGCTCAGGCATTGGTCAGTTTTATGAAGGATTTTCAACAGAAAAACGGCTGAATCGCTTTGGCAGAAATCACACAAGCAAAAGGGGCAGGTTCTTCCTGCCCCTTTTATGATCGTCCGCTGACTTATAGAGTAAAGCCATATTCTTTCAAGACCCATTTGGGGAATTCAAAACGGACTGTCTTCAGTGGGTCGACCACCTGGCAGAATTTCAATTCACCAACGATACTCATTAACATTCCGGCATCATTCAAGGGGATTTTAACAAAATCGGTCAGAAATTTTGCCATGTTATGAATAGCGCCGTGAGCAGCCTCATCCACGCTGGGGGCGGAATAAATCGTTGCCACCAACGTCTCGGTTTCCACAAAAGGCGTAGGAAGGCCCTTGAGATGCGGCACGACCCGAGCGCGAAAACGTAACTCGCCGGGTATTTCTGCGCCACAAACGACGATTTCCCCATCTCCCATGACAGCGTGAAAATCTCCGGCACCAAACAATGCCCCTTCGACGCCAACCGTAAAATAGGCAATACTGCCTTGGCGCATCAACTTACAATCCAAATTGCCGCCGTGCGGGCCTGGCGTACCGTTTGGCACACTCCCTTCTGCGGGTGCCACTCCAATGACCCCAATCATGGGCTGGATGGGGATGCGGATTTTATCTTTGAAGACTACAGTATCCCCTTCGCGCTTCAGGATGGCTGTTTCCATCTCCGTGATCACATCTCCCAAAGCTCCTTCGCCCGGGATAGTGACCATGCTAGCCTGATCGCCAATTTTGACTTCTAACAGTTCGACCCGCAAGATATCCCCTGGCATCGCCCCTTCGATGTAAACCGGGCCGGTGGCAGGGTTAACGTGGTTCCAATCTAACGAATCGACCAGATCTGTCGTTTTTTGTATTTGGCCTTCAAAACAATCGTGCGTTTCCAGCACCACTTCTTCACCTTGTTGAACTCTCTCAGCCGGTAGAATCTCAGGTGAGAAGGAAAAGAATAATTTTTTGCGATCAATTTGAGTAACCACTTTATTCCTCCTTGCGATAAAACGGAACTTGCTCAAAGTATACCATTTAACTCCAAATAAACCCACCCAGGCTAGGCGGGCAAGCCGACCAGACCAGCTTCGGCATTTAGCTTTTGCCACATTGCCCGATAGGCTGGATCGGTAAACTGCAAGTCCTTACGACTGCGCAGAACTGCAATCCAGCGTTCTGTTGCCTGCATTGCGACCGAAAAGCAATAATCCATGAAATCTTTTTTCTCCGCAAGCGTACCTTTCTTAACGGTTTCGGCTTCAGCGATGAATTGATCTTCAATTCGGTCAAAATCCTTCCGGATTTCAGGCACAAGGTTCTCAAAATCAGCCATCGCACGGCGATGGAGCAGTTCATGCTTCCACCAGAGCGAGCGTGGGTCGAAATGTTCAGTTGGCAGAGGTCCAATCTCAGGCAGATCGACACCTAAGAAGACGGGCTTGAAAATTGAGACACAGGTGCCAGATGTGCCGGTTACCCATGCAAGAACACCGTGCTCACCGACTTCCGTTACCATGACTCCATCCGCCTGCCACCAGCGATTTTCTTGGGGTCCAGCATGAACACAAATATTGCGATGAGTTTCTGCAAACGCAGGATGATACCCCTCGCCATGGTGACGCATAATCTCGAAAAAGGTCTTGACGGTTACCTCACCTCGCTTCTCTTTCAGAGCTTGATAGGTAATTGACTGCCGTTCTACCGAACCCAAATTTGGGGGGTATTCAGGGAGCGCAAATTGCTCCGCCCAATTTAACTCCCCTCTCTGCTGGGTGAGAGAACAGCGAGTATAGTTGTTCGAGATAGTTAACAAATTCGAGATCGAATCAAAGTCGTCAACCTTGCGAACAGCCCATTTTCTCCCCGCTGTCTCCAAGATATAGGCTTCTCGGGTGTCTGCCATTAAGAAACTACTGTCGAAATGAGAATTCCCCTTTAATTCCGCCGAACCACCCTGGCCGTATTTCTCTAGTAGTTCAGTCATCACTTGAATCGCTTCTTGGCAGTTCTTTGCTCTTTCCAAGCCGAGACGCACCAAATCTGGCCCAATCACTCCATCCTGTTCCTCATTCATCTCCGTTGTGTACACAGCTTCTTCCCCCATTGCCAACCCAAACTCGTTCACCCCAATCTCAGCGCCATACGTCCAAAACGCCTTCGTCAAAAAGACTTCATAGGTCTCTTTTGACTGCGGGATAACCAAATGAGTCAGACGCGCTGCTTCGCCCTTGACATGTTTTCTGCCGGGGATGCGCACAATGGCGTTCGCCTCGTTGACCTCACAATCAGCGCTTTTGCCAAAAATAACCGTCCCATCTCGAGTTACATTTGCTAGCGCAACAATTGAATCACACATCTTTACCTTCCTTTGTGAGAGTTTGTGGATAATCTGACGATTCTCTACGCTGCGGACGACTCGTTTCAAACCGTTGCAGACGAATTTCTCGTCCACCCAAGATGCCTATTGGCCGATAAATTAAGATTAAGAGCAACAGGATAGAGAGGGTTACTTCTGTGAATCCGACCAAATTGTTTGGCAATATTCCTGCAATGTTGACGGAATTTTCAATGCCGCGTAAGGCTTCTCTTAGAAATGTGACAACCACAGTGCCCACTACTGCACCCGACACGCTGCTTGTGCCCCCGATGACGAGCATAGATAGCACACTGAAGGTTTCTGTGAGGTAGAAGGCGTACGGAGAAAAAGATGTAATGAAGTGTGCCCACAAACCGCCACCGAAGCCAGCAATAAACGCGCTGAGGACAAAGGCCGCCCAGCGTACCCGCACGATATTAATGCCAATCGAAGCTGCTGCATAGCGGTCATCGCGAGAAGCCCTTAGCTTCAGCCCAATGGGTGTTTCTTTATATAGATAGGCGATGAAAATTACCAAGATTCCGAAAACAGCGCTCACGCCTAATGTCTGGCAACCAGCATAAATTGCTCCAACCAGCGCAAGTCTAGCTCTGCAAAAACTACACCCGCAGCCTGTCCGCCATCTAACAGAATCGGATAAGCAAGGGTAATCATGGCTTGAGAATTTATGGGATTGATTTGGTACTCACTGATCGAAAAGTCTCCGCTGGAAAGGGACTTTTGAAAATACGCTTCATCGGCAATATTGAGGGGAAACTTTTGGGGCAACGTCATACAAAAAACATTGCCATTTCGATCAGCCGCTCCAAAATTCGCATACAGCGGATAGTGCATTAACACGTTCCTGAGAAAAAACAAGCAAGCTGCCCGATCCGTATTTTGAATTGCAGGAACTTGAGACAAGGTTACCAAAATATCTCTCGCCCCTTCTATTAACCTTTGTTGGTTGGCTGCTGCCAGCTTTGCCAGAAAGAGTGAGTTTTGATGGGCTGTTTCAATCGCCTGATTCCGCTGCTGGGCGGCAATAATCACCAGTGCAATCATCACCGGGATCAGGGCGATGACCACTAAGCCCATCAGACGCCACCTTAGGCTGATCTTTCCCCCACCAAAAAGCCCACTATTCTGCTTGGATGTTGGAGAGGTTTCGCCGATTCGCATCACGCTAACTTCAATTGGGTCTTATTCATGATTTTAACCGAAAAATCGACTCCATTGAATTTACCGTTTGCCAGTGAGAGAGATTAGCAAAATCTTTGCAATTGTTTGCGGTTGTCCTATCAGGCGATGTGAAGAGCAAGCTAGAACACTATTATCCTCTATAAACAAGAACCGCCTCGGTACAAGGCGGTTCAAAAAAGAGAGCAACGTTCAATGCCAAACGGCTGTGGTTATTGCAACGGTTCTAAGTGAGCGGTGAAATGGCGCAAGCCGGGCGGTGCCCAGACCAGACGCATCCCCTTGAGCGCTTGCCGCTGTTCATAGAGCTTGATCACGCTCTTGGCTACGTGATGGATGTGATTGTCCGTATAAACACGGCGGGGAACTGCCAAGCGCACGACTTCCAAGGGAGAGTACTGAATCTCCCCTGTCTGTGGATCTTCAAAGCCAAATGCCAATTGACCTAAACCACAACCACGGGTTCCAGAATCGAGATAAAGCTCAGCCGCAAAGGCTTCCGCAGGATATTGTTCCTGAGGGATATGAGGCAGAAAAAGCTTCATATCCAGCATCACACAATGACCACCGATGGGGCGCAATGCCGGCACGCCCGCCTGCAGTAATGTATTGCCGAGAAGGTGAACCTGTCGGATGCGGCTCGCCAGATAACACTCATCAAGAACTTCTTGCAGTCCAATCGCTAATGCCTCTAAATCGCGCCCCGCCATACCGCCGTAAGTAACGAAACCCTCCAGCAAGATCAGAACCTGCTGCGCTTGACGATATTTTTGCTCATCTTTTAAAGCTAAAAAGCCGCCAATATTTACCAAGCCATCCTTTTTAGAGCTCATGGTGCAGCCATCAGCGTATGAAAACATTTCGCGGGCAATTTCCTTGACCGTCGTATGTTGGTATCCTGCTTCCCGTTGCTTGATAAAATAGGCGTTCTCCGCAAATCGAGCGGCATCTAGGTAAAAGGGTATGCCATACCGATCGGCAATTGCCCTCACCCCTCGCAGATTCTCCATTGAAACTGGCTGACCTCCGTTATTGTTACAAGTGACGGTAATATGG
>CAKZNJ010000037.1 GCA_937129505.1 uncultured Anaerolineae bacterium
CCACCTGATATGCCCATTTTTGATGACAAGTCCATGGAATTCATCAGCCGTAGCCCTGAGCAAACCCGCCGTTTAGGGGTGCGAATTGGCGCCCTGCTCCAGCGGGGGGACTTACTCTGCCTGAGCGGCGAATTGGGTAGCGGAAAGACCACGCTGGTGCAAGGCATTGCCAGCGGTTGGGGCTCCACTGATCAAGCCAACAGCCCAACGTTTGTGCTGGTCAACATCTACCGCCACCCGGAAGGAAAACAGCTTTATCACCTTGATGCGTATCGCCTAAACAGCGCTGCCGAGGCCGAAGATTTGGATGTTGACGGTATGCTTGAAAGTGGGCCTTTAGTGGTCGAGTGGGCAGAGCGCGTTCGAAAAGCCCTGCCGTCTGAAAATCTGTGGGTCACCCTGCGTTGGGTGGATGATGAACAGCGCGATATGGTTTTCAAAGCTACTGGTGGGCGCTATCTGGGGTTGCTAACCGAACTGCGCCGTCAGATTTACGGAGTGCCATAATGCGCAACCCGCAGCCGCTTCTCCTGGCTTTGGACACTTCCACCCATTGGGTCAGTTTGGCGCTTTACGATGGAGCGAATCTCCTGTGTGAGCACACTTGGCAAAGCCGTGACTATCACACGGTTGAGTTGGCGCCGACCTTAGAGCAGGCTTTGCAACGTTTGGGCATGAGCGCTCACCAGCTCACCTGCATTACTGTGGCAATCGGGCCGGGCTCTTTTACCGGTCTGCGGGTGGGCATCGCTTTGGCAAAAGGCCTCGCTATTGCTGGCAGGTTACCGTTGGTGGGTGTCCCCAGCCTAGATATTCTTGCCACAGCTCAGCCCCCGCTTTCCATTCCCTTGATCGCCGCCTTGCGCGCCGGTCGCGGCCGCTTAGCCCTGCGCCGTTACGAGTTCCAGCATGGAACATGGCAAGCCTGCAGCGATTACCAAGTTCTAACGGTTGAACAATTATGCGCAACGATTGACCAACCCACCTATCTATGCGGCGAATTCGATGCTTCTGAGCGTCAAACGCTAGCCAACCATCCAAACGTCCAACTTGCCAGCCCTTCTCTCTGTTTGCGCCGGGCGGGCAGGCTGGCAGAAATCGGTTGGGCAAACTGGCAAGCAGGTGTGCTTGTAGATGCCACAACCTTATCCCCTATTTACTTACACTATCATGAGCCTATCCCTAACTGAACTCTCCTCCCCCTTAGTGAATAACGAAATTACCATCCGTCCCATGCGGGTAGAAGACTTGGCAAGCGTCCATCAGATCGATTGTTTGTCGTTCAGTCTACCCTGGCCGGCTAATGCGTTTCGTTACGAACTGATCGAAAATCCCCATTCGCGCTTGTGGGTCGCTGAGGTAGAAGGGTGCGATGGCGTCGGCATTGTTGTAGGCGCAATTGTGGTTTGGCTGGTTGTAGACGAAGCGCACATTGCCACCTTAGCTGTTCACCCCAATTATCGCCACCGCGGCATCGGCACGCAATTGTTACACACCGCGCTGCGCGAATGCGCCTGCGAGGGGATGCGAAGCGCCACCTTGGAAGTGCGCGCTGGTAATTTAGAAGCCCAAGCTCTTTATCAACGATTCGGCTTTGAAGTGGTTGGGCGTCGTCGCGCCTATTATCAAGATAACCATGAAGACGCCATCATCATGACCTTAAGTCAGCTCGAGGCAGGCTGAAGACAACCTGCGCTAGAGCGGTACGGTAAGGTAAATGCGCGTCCCTTTACCTTTTTCGCTGTTATAGAATAAAGTTCCGCCCATCAAGCGGCCACGCTCACGCAACCAGTAAATGCCAAAACCATCGCTCTGAGTTAGAGTGGAGTCATCGAAACCAAAGCCGTTGTCGAAAATCTGCAACTCGAGCAAATTCTCCTGAAAGCTCAAGTTCAATTCAACTGTCGATGCATGGGCGTGTTTCTAGTCCACAATAAACAATTTTGCGCCGGTGTCGGTGTGCGAGCGGTGGGGTTCGGCGTTATCGGCGACCTGATAGCTCATGCCCGGCTTAAGCACAAAGCTTCGCCCGTCCTTCAATTCAGTATGCAATTCCCCCTCTAGGCAGAGGAGAATATGCCCTTTCGAGCACCAATGGTCGGCGAAATAGCCGGGGGAATACTCTACCATGCGGACACGAATCTGATCGAATTGCTGGGTGCGCCAATAGGCGACGCCGCGTTCTCCTTTATGCTCGGTGGGTTCAATTTGTTGCCAATCGGTCACTCCAAAGGGGATGTTTTCCATTTTCATTTCTTGGTCTCCTCATTTTGTGAGATTGTTCGCTTGCTCGATAGATGGCAAAGGCTGACCATCCCCATCCGAGAGGGTGCCTTTAGGAGCTCTCCTGTCGCAAAGGCAGAAGAACACCGCAGTAAGGACAATGGGCGGCCTGAGGATGATCCCATTGCACGGCGTGAGGGCGCAGCGGGGCACTACACTTTGGACATTCGCTAGGCAAAAGGTCCAAACGGTATTGCAGGGCGGGGGCAGAGGTTTCAGCGACGGGGATGGCGTTTTCCTCACCGCCAGCCGCTTGACTTGCCCCACTCTCAAAGGTAGTGGGGAATTTCACCAGCAAGATCGCTTCTGTGATACTGCTTAAGGCAACAAGAACGAGAATGCCCGGCCACCACCAGTCCTGCCAAGCTAAAATGGCAATCCCGATCAGCCAAATTACCCCATGAATTTTGCGCCATGGTTCTTTGAGCTGAGGTTTTTTCTTCTTAGTTCCCATCTAAACCTCCAGAAAAGTACAGGTAGCTGTATTGTACTCCAAAGTGGTAGAGGCCACAAAAGGGGGGCAACTTCCCAAGCATCTCCAGCAAAGGAGCGGGGTTTTATTTATGGTTCTCCTTAGCAAAGGAGAGTCGGCGAGTAAAGATAAAAAGATTGCGCTCTGGCAGAGAAGAGCTCTTTGTGTCCCAAGCAAGCATCAACATACCTCACAGAGAGACTGCTAAGCCAGGATCGACCCTATACCATATACCACTTTGAGCCCAACAGAGGCAAAATCGTCCCAACTCGGGCAAAAAACAGGCGTTGTGGAGCATATTTTGACAAATTCCTCTTGATTTTTGACTAAAATTTCTGTATAATATCCCTATATCAGCCCTTCGTAGCCGATTTGACGCCGACTATACCATGTACCACTTTGTTCCTTTTGTAACAAAAAAACCGGATGACAAGAAAGTGGTATAAATGACTAGCGGACTAAACAAACCGCTCTACGTTCAAATTCAAGAACACATCGCCGAGCTGATCCTTTCAGGCAAGCTTCCCCCTGAGAGTAAGCTTCAATCTGAGCGCGAGTTCAGCGAGGAGCTAGGGGTGAGCCGCATGACGGTGCGCAAAGCATTGACAGAGCTGGTCAGCGAAGGTTTATTGGAGCGCCGTCATGGCTCTGGTACCTATGTCGCCAAGCCGCGCGTAACCTATGAATCCCACGAGTTGATCAATAACGTCAAAGCTCTGCAAGACCGCAATCTCGCCACGGCGAGTCAACTGCTGGAATTTAGCGAGGTGGTTGCCAGTCGCCGTCTAGCCGAGCAGCTTGAGGTAGATATCGGGCATCCGCTCTATCGAGTAGTGGTTCTGCGTTTTGCCAATCGCGTTCCAGTCATTCTGGAACGCGCATTTTTTCCTTGCTCCCGCTGTCCTAATCTGGAAGAATGGGATTTGGAGAAAACGCCCATCTTCGATTTGCTGGTGGGCGTGTACGGCGCTAACCTGCAGCGCATTTCTCAAACAGTCGAAGCGGTGGCAGCAAATGATGTGATCGCCAAACAGCTTCGCGTTGAGGAGGGATTTCCTTTGCTGATGCTCTCGCGCATTCTCTATAACGCTGCCAGCGGGAAACCCATTGAGTATTCGCAGGATTTTTTACGCAGTGATTTTGCCCGCATTCACATGGAAGTCACTCTCAAAGCACCTATTTCAGAGGTGAAACCGATCGAACGTTCTGTGTCAAATGTCCATTCCCAAGCTGTAAGCTAGAAAGGAGGTATTTACGGCAAGAACGATATTGAGCCATTTTCAACCAAATCCACATCATCTGAAGAGGAGCAAGGTTTCTTTACCAGAGCCATTGCCCTTTTCAAACTAGACCTTATCTTGAATTTTTAGGAGGCAAAAGAAATGGCACAAGCTGAAACCACCATCAGTGGCGATCGTCGCCTGTACGCCCGCAAAAGCTCTGGGCTGGTGCGCACCATTGGTGTCTTCGGCGCCATGGTATTCGGCGTCCACTGCATCAGCCTATCTTCATCAGGTTTGATCCCCTATTCATGGGTGGCGGGCGTCTGGCCAGGCAGCAGCATCATTGGCGTTTTGACTGTGGCAATGATCCTCTGTCTCTTCCACGCTTACACCTACGCAGCAATTGGGGCGACGATGCCGCGTTCTGCTGCAGATTACACCCTTGCCAGCCGCACCCTGAACGCACCGCTTGCCTTTGCAGCTAGCTGGACCTTGGTCATCTTCAGTGCAATGGTTGCCGGCGCGCTAATCGCTTGGATTCCCAGCAGCGCTTTACCCACCTTGATGCAGACGATGGGTATCGTGCTGAACAATCAAGGGATGTTGGACTTCGCGGCTTGGTCGCAGTCTGCCACCGGTATCATTGTGATCGGCACGATCTGCACCATCATCACCTTCGTAACCATGATCCTGCCCACTCGCTCAATCTTGCGCATTCTCGAGGTTGGATTCTTCCTCGGTTTGCTCGCTTGGGTGGTGATCTACTTCCAACTCGGCACTGCCCCGGCGGATGCCTTCCCGGCAGCGTGGGATAAATTTATGGGCGCCGGCAGTTACGCCAGCCGCATTGAGCTGGCAAAACAAACCGGCATGGTGATCAATCCCAACGTGGCAGTGATGACCTTGGCGGGGTTGATCATGGGCTTCTGGATTTTCTACGGCTACTACATTCCTACTTTCTTTGCTGGTGAGGTCAAGCAAGCCGAAACTACTCTCATCGCCGGTAGCTGGTCTTCATTAATCGTGACC
>CAKZNJ010000038.1 GCA_937129505.1 uncultured Anaerolineae bacterium
AGTGCTAGGCACGGGAATGAATTTGGCTGCGGTTATGTTACTACTGCCTCGTATGGTCCAAATCCTTATGGAAGGCTTGATTCCGGTGTCTGAAGCTGCGCGTGAATTTATGCAAAGACGAGCAGCAGGACGGGATATTTACATTGGACTTGATTCTGCCATTTTGATCGGACACCCGGCAGCGATCTCATCTGCGCTTGTTTTGGTGCCGATCGCTATTTTACTTTCCATCATATTGCCAGGAAATCGAGTGATTCTTTTTGCAGACTTGGCGGTCATTCCTTTCGTTGTTGCTCTATTTGCTCCACTCATGCGTGGCAATATTGTCCGAATGATCATTGCGGGAATATTGGAACTCGGTTTAGGCTTCTATGTTGCGACATCCATGGCGCCAATTTTTACCGGCGCTGCCCAAGGGGCTGGCTTCCAAATGCCTGAAAAGGCACTACATATCACTAGCATTGCCGATGGCTTTTTGTGGCCATACTGGGTGTTTGGTATGTTTTCAGAATGGCTTGGAGTGGTCGGTTTGTTAGTGGTGCTTGTGCTGCTAGTGGTGATTTGGTTCTTCTACATGAAGAATACAAAAGCATGGGAAGTAGCCGCTGGTGCTCCCGAAGCTTAATTTACAAATGGACTGAGAGGATGTGGCGGTCGAATTCGACTCGCCACATCTTTTTAGCATTCTTACCATGATTGATATTGTTATAAAATCTTTTTTAGGATCGGTGGGCACTATCATTCTGGAATATTACCGCCAGAATGCAGTCTGGATTAACAGTCTGGTGCTTATTTACGGGCTATTAGTGTATTTCGCCCGACGCAATTATCGAAAGATTCTCAATGAGGTGCTAAGCGATTTTTATCGCCAGTATGGAAATAGATTGAACAAGAAAAACCGAGAAGAAATACACCGATTATTGAAGAAATGGAATATCCCTTTGCATATAGGGAAGCACAAGATGCGTTTTCCCTTTATTACTTCATCCAACGGACTTTTGATATATCCTATCAATCAGCAAATTTTAGAACGGCTCATCTCCTTAGATGTATTAGCTAACGAGGTAATGAGATTTTCTGAAGAGGGTAATACGCAAAGTCCTCAGTCGAATTAATTTGACATTTGCACCCCCCTTCAGCAAGTTATTGTGGTAGAGGGCAATTACTGCGTTTTTTGATTTTTGAGAAACTCAATCACTTCCGCAGCGAGAGAGAAACTCAAAGCCTCATGGGCGATTTGCTCGCAAACCGGCAGCGACCATTGACGGATCAGATTCTTTATCGTGGGAATCGATGAAGGGGCCATGCTAAACTCGTCCAACCCCATTCCTAATAGAAGGGGAACAGCAATTGGGTCGCCGGCAAGTTCGCCGCACAATCCAACCCAAATACCGTTGGCGTGAGCCGCATCAATGGTCATCTTGATCAATCGCAGAACCGCCGGGTGGTAGGGACTGGCAAGGATAGCTACCCGCTCGTTGGTGCGGTCAACAGCCAGCGTATATTGAGTCAAATCATTCGTGCCTATGCTAAAGAAATCCACCAATGGCGCAAATCGGTCAGCTAGAATGGCAGCCGAGGGGACTTCAATCATGATCCCAAATTGGACTGCTTTCGGCAAGGGGATGTTTTGTCTCTGTAGCTCTTCGTAGGTCTGGTTGAAAATCTCGCGAGCTCGTTCTACCTCCGCTGTGGAGGAAACCATTGGAAGCATGATGCGCAGATCGCATTCTATGCCGTTGGCAACTACTCTACCCGCCGCTTCAAGCAGAGCGGTAAACTGGTTCTCAAGAACATCTGGGCGATCTCTGATCATGCGAATTGCTCGCCACCCCAAGAAGGGATTGGGTTCTTGGGTCATGCCTAAGTAGGGGACGTCTTTGTCTCCACCGATGTCTAACGTGCGCACTACGACTGGCTTGTTACCCATAATCTCAAAAACGCGTTGATAAGCTGTGACCTGCTCTTTGATGGTTGGCATGGTAGAGCGTTGCAAATATAAAAATTCGGTGCGGAACAGCCCTACACCCTCTGCACCGAATTGGAGCGCTTGTTCGGCATCTTGAATGTTACCAATATTGGCAACGACTTCCACCTGCCGCTTTCGGTCGCGTGTGACGGCGGGCAGAAAGGCTTGTCCTACTTCGATGGCTCTTTGAGTTTCCCAATCTTGCTTCTTCTGGCGAGCGATTTCTAATTCCTTTAGGGTTGGTCCCACATTGAAAATTCCTTCGCTCCCGTCTAAAATGCAGAGGATGTTGTTCTGGATTTGATCGATGTTCAAGGGCAAATTCACCACTGCCGGGACACCCATTGCGCGGGCGAGGATAGCCGAATGCGAAGTTGGTCCTCCCTTCACCGTTGCAATCCCTAAGATTTTGTCGCGCTCAAATTGGACAGTGTCGGAGGGAGTCAAATCTTCTGCAACCACGATACATGGCTCTGTTAACAAATCCAAGCTTGTTTCCTCTGCCCCATCTAGGCAACGCATGATGCGTTGGGCGACATCGCGCACATCCTGAGCGCGCGCTCGGAAATACTCGTCATCCAAGCTGAGTAAAGCTTCCGCATAGGGCTCAAATGAATGATGAATGGCTGCTTTGGGATTCATCTTTTGCTCGAAGACCAAATGGCGTGCTTTTTTCAACAACTCTTCGTCTTCCAAGAACATCTGATGGGCTTCAAAGATAGCGGCTTCTTCTTCGCCGGCTGTTTTTCGAGCGCGTTCTTGCAACGCTTTTAACTGAATTCCAGCTTTCTGGATCGCCGCTTCGAGCAAAGCCCATTCGATTTGCGGGTTTTCGATTTTCGCTTCGTCGTAGGTTGCATGATAAGGCTTGTAAACAAACGCTGGTCCGAAAGCGATCCCTGGGGAGGCGGGTAAACCTTGAAATCGTGGCATGGTTAAGTGCTTTCTTTAGAGATATGTGTACTCTAAGGGTGATTCTCGCCGAAGTTGCTTTCGATTAACTGTCGCAGCGCTGCGAGGGCTTCTTCAGCTTGTTCGCCTTCGGTCAGGATTTCGATTTGGTCCCCTTGGTTGACGCCTAGGGTCAGGACGCTTAAGGGGCTTTTGGCATTGGCGGGAGGGATGTCGGAATTTAGTTTGCGCACCGTTATGGTACAGGGGAAAGTGTTTGCCAATTTGACAAATTGAGCTGCTGGTCTGGCGTGCAAGCCGGCGGAATGGTTGACAATGATTTGAAGGCTGGGCATAGGATTCTCTCGAACGGAAATGGTAAAAATGTCTACAAATTGTTATATATTATCATTTTATGAGCATATATTGCCTTGTTGGCTTTTCAATTAGTCGCCGATATTCCATATATCTCAGCAATATTGCTTGAAATATAGATTTATAATAACATCAATTGCGGCTCTTCCAAAACTTTCTTCAAGTCACTGAGAAAGTGCGCGGCTAGTGCACCATCCACAGCACGGTGGTCACAACAAAGCATAAGACTGATCATGGGGCGAGATATAATCCGTCCATCATCCTCTTGGAAGAGTTGGTTTTGCACGGCTCCCACGGCAAGAATGGCTACTTGGGGCGGGTTAATGATGGCAGTGAAGCGTTCAATGCCAAACATGCCAAGGTTGGACAGTGTGAAAGTACCTTCTGCTACTTCTTCGGGCCGCAATTGACCCTGACGAGCGCGTTGCACCAAATCATTAATATCAAACGCAAGTTGGAGCAACCCCTTTAGTTCCGCTTGACGAACGACAGGCACGATGAGCCCTTCTTCAAGAGCAACGGCTATGCCCAAATTGACCTGAGCAGGCAAAACGATTTGATCGCCTTTTTCCTCGCTCCAATACCAGGCATTGACAAAAGGATGTCGTTTGAGTGCCCAGGTGCAAGCTTGGGCTAAAACAGC
>CAKZNJ010000039.1 GCA_937129505.1 uncultured Anaerolineae bacterium
CTACTCGAAAGGCGGCCGTTTCGACCCCTGCGCTTTCGGTCGGGGGGCTGGCTGGTGTCTGCGGCGAAGCGCAGCCAGCAAAAGCAATCATCAAGACAAGCGAGAGAAGGGCGAGAAGAGATTTGCGAAACATAGAACACTTTCCTTTCCTAGAGTAAAGTTTTGAAGGTCGTTTGGGGGTCAGCTCAAACAAGTTCTCGATTGGTCTACCTCCATTGCTGCAGAATCTTCAATCCAAGCTTACGGTCTGGCTCGGATAATATTCAAGCGGATGATTTTGTCGTTGTAGTAATTTTCTGCCATCATCAGCGGCAAGCCGCTTTGGCTGTAGAAAATTTCGTTCAGGCACAACAGAGGAGTTGCCGTAGAACTCTGCAAAAGGCTGGCGAGCTCTTCGTCTAACATCACCGCGCTAATGTCAGCAATCGCATAGCCGAAACTCTGGCCACAATACTTTTCGAGGATGGTCAAGATTGAAAAACGAGCGGCCTCATCGGGGATAGGCGAGCGGACGAGGGTTTCCGGGACCATATTAATGGAGTAGATGACAGGCTTGTCATCGGCAAAAAACAGCCGACAAAAACGAATCAACCCCGTATCAGGGCTGATTTCTAGGGCTTCAGCTTGGGCAGGGGAAGGCATCCAACGATCGCGGCGAAGCAGTCGGATGGAGGGCTCTTTACCGCTGGCTTTGATCAATTGAGTGAATTCCCAGACTGTGTTCAGTTGAGTGGTGATGTCAATGAGGTGGCGATTCACATAAGTGCCGTCGCCGTGGCGGCGAATCAATAAACCTTGGGCAACCAGTTGATCGAGCGCGCTATGGATGGTGGCGCGACTGACATTGAACTCCAGCGCCAATTGATCCTCGCCGGGCAAACGACCGCTTTCGTCAAATTCACCGCGGCGAATGCGCTCCCAAATTTGCTCGCGAATCTGCTGGGTGATCGATTTTGGCTTCGATAGAGGTCTGACGTCTATCATCTTGTGGAGATTGTAGCCCTCTTTCTCTAAGACGTCAATTATGATTTTCGTCCTCTTTTTCAAATAGCTTGTGCCAATTTAGAGCTGTCAGCGTTCGCTAGGAGCAAAGGACTCAATCCTTCTGCCAAGCCACCGAATCAGTTGGAGAATCGCTTGACCTTTTTACCCCTCGCTGTACAATATAAGTAGCGACGACGATTGGGAGGGTCAAAAATGGGTTATCCCCGAAAAGGGGGAATGGTGGGCCGGACATTGCTTGATCTGAGAGCCTTCTTGCAAGCAGGGTTGCTTTTTATCGCTCTGGCTGCCCCTCTGCGGTTAACTCGGGGGGTCTCTGCCCAAAACATCACCCCCATTCCAATTTGTCAACTTCAAGGCAAGGGGTTTGTTTCCAACTGGGGAGGGCAATTTGTTTATGCTCAAGGGGTGGTCACTGCCGATTTCGATCATCGACGAGGTTTAATCGCCATCCAACAAGCCAATTGTGACCAAGACCCGAAGACCTCGGATGGCATCTGGGTCTTCTTGAACCAAAGGGCGGAGATTGTGCAGCAGGGTGATTACATCCAAGTCGGTGGCACCGTGCAGGAATACTTTGGCCGCACGCAAATCGCAAGCCGTCCCGACCAAATAACCATCCTCTCTAGCCAGAATCCCCTACCAGAAGCGCAAGAGTTAGCGCCGCCTCAGGACAACTCGCAATCTAGGCTCTATTTCGAAGCCCGCGAAGGGATGCTGGTGCGTGTCTCATCTGCCAATGTCATCGGGCCAACCGACTCGTATGAAGCCACTTGGCTGATGCCCGCAACGTTGGATGTCAAACGTTTATTTTACAACGACCTGCGCGGCACAGGGGGCATCTTTGCGGTTGACGATGAGGGCAATTTCGCCCTAGAGCCGGCGCTCAAAGTAGGCGATCAAGTCGGGGAGGTGGTTGGCGTCCTAGACGAGGCTTATGAGGCCTATCGTATTTATCTATTGCGGCAACCCACAATCCAAGAGTCGCCTTTTTGGGGAGTTCCCCAAGCTGATCCTTTACCGCACGGCAACGCCTTTCGCTTGGCGACCTTTAATCTTGCCAACCTCTTCGATACAGAGGATGACCCCACCATCAACGATACTGTCCTGAGCAAGACAGAATACCAGCGCCGCCTGCGCAAACGCGCCTTAGTGATTCACGAGGTGCTTGGCGAGCCTGAGATCATCGCCCTGCAAGAAGTCGAGAACGAAGGTGTTCTGCGCGACCTTTTGAAGCAGCCCGAACTGACCGCCCCCTACGAGCTGATTTGGGAAGACTCGCCCGATCTGCGCGGTCTGGACGTTGCCCTGCTCTACCGCAGCGATCGCCTTTCGGTCAGCGATGTCCGACAGGAGCAGGGTTGTACCAGCTTAATCGATGGCCTCGGGCCGGACGGCAACCAAAACGTAGCTTACCCTGAAAACAGCCTCACGTGCGATCAGAACGGGGATGGCATCCTAGACGGCAATCGCATCTTTCTGCGACCGCCGCTGGTGGTAAAAATGGAGATGGCGTTGCAACCCAGTTCGCTTGGACGCCAGCCATTCATCGTCATCGTAAACCATTGGAAATCAAAGGTAGAGGACACCCCTGGGAAGCTTTATACCTTACCCCGCCGCATCGAAGAGGCTGAGTTCACCGCTGCGTTAATTCATCGTCTTAGAAATGAATTTCCCGGCGTGCCGCTCCTTTTAGCAGGCGATTTTAACGACTTCCCCACATCCGTGCCGCTCCAGAAATTGCTCTCCACCGGCGTGACCGATTTAACCCAATCCGCCGCTGCTGAACAACGCTATTCTTATGTCTATCGGGGCATCTCTCAAAATATCGATTACCTTTTCCTAGATGCAGGCAAGGGATTACAGCTCTACTCTATTGTTCCGTTGCACTTCAACGCCGATTATCCCTATGTATGGACAAGCAATGGTGCTTCGCCGATCCGTGCCTCGGACCACGATCTCTGGCAAGCTATCTTATATTCCCCCTTCCACACTTATTTGCCTCTGCTGATCCGCAACAGCCGCTAAGAGGTGGGGATTACCTCTCCGTCGAACTTGCGGATGACCATAACGACTTTGCCCTGCACTTCGACATTCTCAGGGGTATCGATGAAAATCGGTTGGTAGGCAGGGTTTGCTGGTTGCAAGCGCAAGCGGCCGTTCTCTTTGTAGAAATATTTTAGGGTGGTCTCTTCCACGTCTTTTAACCACACCGCCACCATCTCACCATTGCGCACTTCTTTGACGGGGCGCATGATGACAATGTCACCATCGTTGATCATGGCGTCAATCATTGAGTCCCCGCGCACTTCCAAGGCGAAAAGGTCATTGGCTTGGTCCCGTTTGGAGAACAAGCTGCTGGCTACAGCAACCGCATGATCGGGATCGAAGCGATCGAAATCAGAACTTGGCACTGGCAACGGTTCACCGGCTTGAATGCGGCCGACAATGGGAATGTGAAACAGTTCATCCGCCAAAGATTGGGCTTTTTGACGCATTGTATTGACCAACCCAATGCCCAATTCTGCAGGGGTGCGCAGTAGCCGTATCCCTCGGGAGATGCCGCCGTCGCGTTCGATGACTCCCCATTCCTCCAATTGATCGAGATAACGGTTGACCATTGAGGTAGAGGTGATACCGGTGCGTTCACAAATCTCACGAATAGAAGGGGGGTATCCGAGGGTGGTCAGGAAATCGTGTAAGACTTCGACGATGCGGCGATGGCGTTCTTGCATCTTTTGGCTTTTTCGTCTTGCCATCATAACGGTTTCTCCTTATAAACGAAACCCAGAAACGTGAAAGGGAAAAGTCTTTCTCGCTAAGATTCTTAGATTATTTGTGCTATTAATATAACACGAACAATCGTTCTATGTCAAGGTTTTTTAATGTTTTATCTGGGCCTCCCAACGGTATAAGAGGACGTCCGCTGGGCGCTGGGCAGGAGAAATTCCGCCCTATGTCATTCTGAAGGAGCGCAGCGTCGGTAGTTGAGCGGAATTTCTGTTATTCCCTCATCACAGCCCTCATCCCCTGCCCTTCCCCCTATGGGGGAAGGGAGCTTGCCCCCCTCTCCCTTTCGAGA
>CAKZNJ010000040.1 GCA_937129505.1 uncultured Anaerolineae bacterium
GCGTAGGAAAGGTCGAGCAGTTCCCTCATCTCTTCGCTTTCGAGGATTACGACGATTAACTCGCCGAGTGTTGTCGCTTGGCGCGCCCCTGCTAGGTCCTTCGGCCTGAACTGGAATTTTGGTCCGCCTTGATCGAGATTAGCCAAAACAACTTTGGTTTTGGGCAGGTCAAAGCCTCCTTCGGTAGTAATGTTGCCAAACATGAAATAGAACATGCCGGTGACCAGCAGCGGCACGCCGAACATAAAGATTAAAGCAAAGGCACTGCGCCAAGATAAAATCAGGTCCTTCAAAGCAATATCCCAGGCTTTCATCAGACACTCAATCGCGTAAAGCTCGTCCGGTTAGGTGCAGGAAAACCGACTCTAGATTGGGCTCTTGGATATTGACGGATTGGACATGCAAGGAAAGGCGCGCGGCCACCTCAAAAAGGCGCGCCAGGACAGCATGGCTGTCATCCACCAAAAGCGTGAGCGTTTTCTCACTGAGATCAATATGCGAAACACCCTCCACCAAGCGCCAGGCTGAAAAAGCACCCGCCGCATCTCCAACCACGCTTAACTCTATGCGGGTTTTGCTGCCGACAAGTTTAACCAATTCATCATGGCTGCCACAAGCGATCATCCTGCCGTGGTCTAAGATGCCGATCCGGTCAGAAAGCTCTTGGGCCTCCTCCATGTAATGAGTCGTATAGAGAACCGTCATGCCCTCATTCTTAAGGGCAATCACACTATCCAGAATGTTGCGTCGCGATTGGGGGTCAATGCCAACGGTAGGCTCATCCATATAAATCACTTGGGGTTTATGCAGCAGAGCAACACCATTTTTATGCCGTCGCTTCATCCCCCCCGAGAAGGTACTCACCCGCCGTTTCGCCCGTTCCTGTAAGCCAATGATCTCTAAAACTTCCCCTACTCGGCTTTTCAAAGCAGTGCCCCTTAAGCCATACATCTTGCCCCAGAAGATCAAATTCTCATGAGCGGTTAAGTCTTCATATAAAGCGATTTCCTGCGGCACCACCCCCAATAACTTTTTTACCTCCATTAAGTTTTGGCGAATGGAGAACCCCAGTATCCAGGCATCCCCTTCGTCGGGGCGTAACAACCCACTCAAAATAGAAATGGTCGTGGTTTTTCCTGCTCCGTTTGGACCTAATAAACTAAAGATTTCACCCTGCCTGACGGTGAAACCAACACCGTCAACAGCTACGACATCCCCAAAGGACTTGCGCAGATTCAAAACTTCTATTGCACTATCGCTCATCATGTTTCATTGCGAACGCCCCAAGAAGGATTTTCTCTGACAACAAAATGGAGCAACCCTTCACCGACAACCGCTTGCCTGACAATTTCTCATTCATCGGCCACCATTTACACGTCCTACAAAGACCTCCTCAATCTGACAGAGAGATTGGGAACACCTTTTTTAGTTTTGGGTCTTATTATACAAACAAACGCGTTTTCAGGTGTAACTTCTAAGGAAAGGGCCTTAGCTGGGTAAACTCGAATGGCTTTGCCTAAGATTAACCAAGAAGCCTTTCATCAACCAGCAAAGTTTAGTTTGCTTCCCTAGCGACAAACTCAATTGATATTGATGATCCAAGAGGTTAGGGTTTGGGTTACAATTTGTCTAAGGAGAGACTAAAATGTACAAAGACCCAGCCCACCTTCCTTTGCTCGATAGGATAATCCTCGGACTTGCTCGCCTATACTACCGCAAAGACCGCGCCGATCCGACGTTAATCCGACAACTGGCAAACCGCCATGAGAACCCATCTGGTTTATTCGATGATTTTCTTGAAGGGGATACGATTCTCCCCTTTCGGCAGGGGTTTAAAAACGGCTCAACCTTATGGGACATTGCTTTGATCAATGGCTCCAGCCGTGTCTACCCCCCACCACACGGCGAAGCCGGCGACATTCTCGTTCAAGACAGCCTGCTAAAGCTTCGCGTGCGAAATGACCCAAAATTCGGCGAGAAAAGTTCGAAATGGCGCAAGGGCTTTCCAGCAGCAGAAAGATACAATAATGCCTACGTCGTTGGACTGGGAGGATTTATGCCCACCCCCACCCAAGCGATTCGGATCGAATGTCGGATGAAAATCAGTCGAGGCTTCCACGGTTCAACTGGCATTTGGGTGCAACAACAAAACACCTTCGACCCCCACACCGGAATCATGGATAACCCTTTTCGCTCTTTTGGGTTTTCTTACCTCGGAGAGTCCTCCGACCACTACTTGCGAGGCTTGGCAATCGAAACCGTGCTGGGACTATCCGTCCAGAACAAGCAGATCATCCCCCACGTTGACGTGACCGAATGGCATACCTATGGAATGCGTTGGTCATGGAACGATTCAAAAACGCAGCGGATTGTCTTCTTTCTTGATGGACGAGAGGTAGGAATGTTTATCATGCATCCTTTCGGTCCGGGTGAAATACAGCTCTGGGCGGACAACTACCAAATCGGCCGCGGCTTAAAAATCGGCTATCTCAACGTTCCAGAGGTCGATGAAACCTGCTACGATTGGGTACGAATTACACCCCTGTCCTAGGGATGTCTCCTTAGGGGGAACTTTGCAAGGTTATATCGTCTAGAAGCCACCCGTTATTCGTAGTGGCCGTGGTCTGGACGAAAAATTCTAACTGTGCCGACTGACCCGCATAGCTCTGGAGGTTCACGGTCTGCTTCTGCCACTGCAAAGTGTTATTCGACGCACAGAGGAGATAATTCTTGACCAATTGTCCATTCATCTTGACCCCTGCCACATCTAGGCCGCAAGGATCAATTGAGTCGATGTAGTGCCAAAAGGTCAAGTAGGGTGTCGCAGCATTGATGGTGATCGTTTGATACAGGCGGGAAAGTTCGTTGTTATCCCCTCCTAACCAAGCTGCCCAATTTCCATTATGTGGAGGGATTGCCTCAGGCAATTGACTGCGATTGACGATCAAATCCCAGCCGTTCGAAGAATATTCTGTCCAAGCAACATCCCCTTGCTCAAAATCGCCGTTGGGAATCTCGCCAGTAGAAGCGGCAGTTTGTCGAATGACCAAGGGTAAATAGGTAAGATGAGGGGGATTTAAGTGTAAATTTATCCAAAGGGTGTAATTGGCTAACCGTGTGTACACCCCGTACTTGTTTGGCTCTGCGCAACCTTCTCCCCAACTGACAATACCGGCTTGCAACCAACCGCCATTGCCGTCAGGCACAATCAAGGGTCCGCCACTGTCGCCCTGACAAGAGTCTTTTCCTCCTCCAGCGTAACCCGCACAGATCATATTGGCTGTGATTGCTCCTTGGTAGGCAAGATTGCAGGTCGATTGGTCAACGATGGGCACTTGCACTTCCATAAGTTCATTAGGATATTGAATCGGGGTAAGGGGCGGCGGATTGGTCCGCCCCCAACCGGTAACCGTCGCCATCACCCCCGGGGCAAAGCTTGCCGCATCGGCCGCTGTAGCGAAGGGGATGGATTGTACTTTCTCATTCATTGTCAGAGGAACAGATAAGCGTAACAGAGCTATATCATTATCCCAGTTATTCTCTTCGTAGGCGGGATGGACAATAATCTGAGCGACTTTTCGCCGTTGTCCCTGCGACCCAACTGTCGGTGCGCTGCTCAGCAGGTTGACTCCGGCAACCACATCGATCTGATTAGGGTTTACAACTTCTCCATAATCCTGAACACAATGAGCAGCTGTCAATACCCATGCCGGGCTGATAAGCGAACCACCACAAAATTGACCATCATAAGGATTACTCTGATCGGCATCAATAATAGCCGCTTGCCAAGGGTATTCGCCATCATCAGCAGGGTTACCGCCGATGATTTGAGGCTGAAGGTCGAAAGGAGGAGGGAAAGGTGTAGCAGTGGAGCGGGAGATTCTCCGATTATCTATTACATCGGTTTGGGATCGACCAGATAAAGGCGGTTTGAATAACCCGAAAAAAAGAACGATCAGACTCAACAAAAGGGCAAATTTTTTCATAGATAACCTCGTTGTAAATTTGACCGTGAACAACCCTAAACTTTTAACGCTTGACAATTTCTTGATGGCTGATTTTACCCCCTAATTGGGTCATTTTATTCCGCTTGTTTGTCCAATTTATCAATCAGGTTGATCAACTGCAACATGCCGTGGCGCAGGGGGGGAGTGTAGATCACCTCATGGACCGTATGGGCTTTCTCGCCATAAGTCAACCCAATGCCCACAGCCGGATAGCCATGGCTCAGCGGGATGTTAGCATCCGTTGAACCCATATTCAAAACGGCTTTGATTCCCACCTGTTCCAGACTCTCGATTGAGAATTGCACCAAGGGATGCGTTGGGGGGATCTCACCAGCAGGACGGTAACCGATCAGTTCAGCATGGACGCGCACGCCATCGCGATTGCTCTCCTTGACGAGGTGGAGAACCTGTTGAGTTAGCTGGGCAAGACACGCCGGGCTTTCTGAACGCAAGTCAATTTCAGCTACTGCCTGAGGGGCAATGGTATTGACCGAAATACCCCCTGAGATAACCCCCACATTGAGGGTGGTGCGAGCCGTGGAAGGCAATTGAATGGAATCAAGGGCAGTAATCAGCTTGGCTAAATGATGAATAGCAGAAGGGTTGCCGAAATTTACCCACGAGTGTCCGCCAGCGGTCTCGACTTGTAGGCGATAACGGCGCGCCCCCAGCGCGCGATGATATATGTGTCCTAACGCCATACCCTCTAAGACAATATATGCCCTCACTTGTCCGCCAAATCGATCGACCACAGAACGCATCCCGCGCAAATTGCCCAGTCCCTCCTCACAAACCGTGCCAACCAGCCAGAGGTCTCCCTCATAAGAGAGGGGAATTTCATCGAATGCCCAGAGCACTCCAAACAGAGCAGCTACCCCCAAAGCGTTGTCGCCAATCCCCGGACCATAGATGCAATCATCTTTCCATACCGCCATTTTATGTAAATCTCGCGGAAAAACGGTATCTAGATGAGCACAAATCACTACTGGCTTTCCCTTTTTTCCTCCTCTTCTTCGCGCGAGGACATTGCCGGTTGAGTCGGTAAAGAGGTCATTGACAACCTCTTGCTTAAACCGCTCCGAGACAAAACGGACACGCTCCGCCTCTTGAAATGTAGGTGCCGGGATGTGTTGGATTTGCAGGGCGAGGTTTAGGATGCGTTCTAATAAAGGCGGGGAGGGTTTCCAGTTCATAATTTTCGCACAGCCTGGCGTAATGACTCAAGGCGAGCAGATGGCAAGCGCGGCTCGCTGTCTAAGGCATAAAAAGGGCCAATGCCTTCCGAAGCAATCGAGGCAGCAATATTGCCATAGAGCGCTGCTTCCAGCGGATCGAAGGTCTGACAAAAACCGGCTAAGAATCCCCCACAGAAAACATCTGCACACCCATGCAAGCTTACTGTGCGAGCCGGATAAGGCGGAATGAACCAACGGCTGCGACTGCGCGCATCATATACGAATTGGCTTTGTTCAGCTTTGCGGACGATGATGATCTCGACGAATTCGCCCAAAGCTTCGATCATTTCCCAAAGGTCTTGGGTGCGTTCTCTAAACAAGCTTCGTAGCTCATTTTCGTTGGGCAAAAAAGCTGTCAATCCCCGCAGAAGTTGGGGTATGTCCGACCAAAAGGTAGGCAACATATAGCCGGGGGAGGGAGACAAGGTCAGCGTGGTGATCAACCCTTGCCGTAGCAAGGAAGGGAAGAGATTATGGGTTAGGTAGTCCAGCGGGGCAAGATGGGCTGCGCGAGCGTCCAAATACAGCTGGGGCAGGTCAGTTGAGCGCAAGGTAAGGGGTTGACTCTGGGTGCGGCTGTCCGGAAAGGTTGATGGAGGTTGATACCCCAGCAGTGCTTTCGGAATGGGTAACCGATGGCGAGCGTAATGCAAGATGGCATCTTCACGGGAGAAGGTTTCCAAATCATGATAAGCATAAAAAGCACGCCCATCGAGGAGACGCTTTTCAACTCGCACCCCTTGCACATCGATGCCTTTTTGTTGTATTTCCAGTAGCCATTCTGGGGGATAATCCTCACCTACCCTTGCGAGAAGGGCGGGCTGTTGATCCTTCAGCCAAAGGCACCAGCCCACTGCTGAATAGAGCGCATTGCCGCCCATTTGATCTTCAAACGCTCTCCCATCTGGCAACAGGATGAAATCTCTTTGCAGGAGACCGACAAAGATTGCGCGCGGTGGAGAGGAGCTCATCGTTCTGAGGAGTAAAAGGCGAATTTTGGTGACAAAGCTGGTTTTGCCCTTGGACCTTTCCGTTTATTAAATTATAGCAAACGAACTGAGGGAGGGACAATTCGCAGGGAAAATCAAAGTCAAAATGCTGATTTCTCTTTGGTAGTTGCCCTCTTTTCGTTTACAATAACGGCAAGAGTTTCGTATTTTGGAGGGCTGGGAAGATGGATGTGTTTTTTGAAAGCGGCATCACGATGCTGGGCAGTATTCAAGCCTTGGGGCAGGGGCTGGTGTTGCCCATGAAAGCAGTCACCTTTTTGGGCAGCGAAGAATTTTTCCTCCTCATTTTGCCAGCCTTATATTGGTGTATCGACTCTGCGCTTGGCTTCCGCGTGGCGTTGATCTTGCTCATCGGCAACTCCCTAAACGGCGCATTGAAACTCATCTTTCACTCCCCGCGCCCCTATTGGGTCAGCACAGAAGTAAAAGCTTTTGCCGCCGAGACTTCTTTTGGCGCGCCTTCTGGCCACGCACAAATTGCTGCCGGTGTTTGGGGGATGATTGCCACAACCGTCCGCCGCGGTTGGGTATGGCTGCTCTGCTTGAGTCTGATCTTCCTCATCGGCTTCTCGCGCCTGTATTTAGGCGTTCATTTCCCGCATGATGTCATCTTCGGCTGGCTTTTTGGTGCAATTACTTTAGGCATTCTTTTATTGCTATGGAAGCCATTAGCTAACCTAATCGGCGAGCAAAGTTTAGGCAACCGCTTTTTGATCGCTCTGGGTGGCTCGTTCGTCCTGATTCTGGTTGAATTGGTTCCTTATCTGTGGTTGCGAGTGAACTTTACCCTGCCGCAAAGCTGGCTCGATTTTGCCATGGCAGGCGGAACAGCCGACCGCTTGCCCAATCCAGTCTCATTGGAAGGAGCGTGGAGCAACGCCGGCGCCTTTTTCGGATTGATGGCTGGTTTTATTTGGTTGAGTCAGCGCGGCGGGATTGATGTCAGCGGCAAGCTAGGTCATCGTCTTGCCCGCTATGTGGTTGGCTTGCTTGGTGTGCTTTTAATTTGGCGTGGCTTGAGCGTCGTTTTTGGTTTACTCTCCTTCAATGAACTGATCACCTATTTATTACGCTATCTGCGCTACGCCTTAACGGGCTTCTGGATTTCCGCCGCTGCACCGCTGCTATTCATCCGTTTGAAGTGGATGAATAGAGGGGCGTAATGAGCATCGCCTAATCTCGGGATTTCAGAGTCCCTCGCTTTTGAATCAAACGCAGGAACTTCTCGGTTAAGTCCGGATCAAATTGCGTACCCGCTAAGGAGCGGATAATCGCAGCAGCCTCCTCCACCGAGTAAGCTTTCCGATAGGGACGGTCAGAGATCAAAGCATCGAAGACATCAACGAGAGCGAACATACGCGCTGCTAGCGGGATATTCTCGCCGTTCATCCCCAATGGGTACCCCTGTCCATTCCACCATTCATGATGTAGATAGGGAATATCAAGCGAGTCTTTTAAGTACTCGATATCTTTCAACAATTCATAGGCAATAATCGGGTGGCGGCGCATGATCGTCCATTCCTGTTCATCTAATGGTCCCGGCTTATTGATTACCGAACTAGGGATGACCATTTTGCCAATGTCGTGCAACAAAGCCCCATAGCGCAAAGGTTGTAGTTCTTCTTCTTTGAAGCCCAATTGGCGAGCGAAACTCAGCATCAGCTCAACAACCCGATGGCTGTGGCCAGCGGTTTCCTGCTCATGAAATTCCAGCGCCCGCGCCCACCCCTGGATAGTCGCTTCGTATGCCACCGCTAAATTGACATTCGCCTCGGCTAACTTTACTTCAGTCTGTTTTTGGCGCTCTTGCTGACGCAATGCACGGATGCCGAACGAGATATCATCGCACAATTCACGCAGCAGATCGATCTCCTCGGGATAGAAAGGCTTATCCTCGCTGTTGTACACAAACAAAGAGCCGAAGGTCTCATTTTCGAGAGACAGAGGAAAAACCATATAAGATCCGAGTTGAATAGCGGCTTTTTCAATTTCATTCGCCATGGCGGGCAGATTTTCTGAAGTGGCTGGGCTCTGGCGATTCGCATCTCCCCAATAGGGGCTTTTTTCAGACCGCATTTCCAGTTGGGTAAGGTCAATCAAATCGCTCAATAAGTGACTCAGCTCACCGCGAACGGCGACAGGGCGCAACCCCTGGTTCTGTGAATCAACTGCTCCAATCCAGACCAAAGGATATTTCCCTACCGATGCCAAGATGTTACACATAGCTTGCAAGAGCTGCCCCTCATCTTTCGCCCGAACCAGCGCTTGGTTGCACTCACTCAAAGTGCGCAGTAGGCGATTTACGCGGCGCAGTTCAGCTTCGCTTTTTTCCAAAGCTACTTCTTTTTCCTTGTGTTCGCTCATATCTCGGGCGACTAGCATAACACGCCGCTCATCAACGGGGGACAACGCCGCAGAAAACCACTTTCTGCCATCGCCCAGCGGCAGTTCATATTCAATTTGACAGGGTTTTCTTTCTTGTAAGGCGCGTTGAATCGCTTGGCGGTGCAAGGCGGCTGTCTCTGGATCCAGAAATTCTTCTAACTTTTTTCCGATCAATTGGCGCGGTTTAGCAACCAACAGCTCAGGACGGGCAGACGGCATTTCCAGATAACGTCCCTCGCGATCAAAAACGATCACTGCGTCTGGCATGGCAGAGAAGAGAGCACGCAGCTCAGCGGTTCGGCGTTGCACTTGTCGGCGCAAGGTCACGCTCCACAAGGTGAGCAGAAGAATCAATGAGAGAATGGACGTCATTCCAACGATGAGTCGCTGTTGCAAAGCAGGGCTAAGTGGGGGTCTTCCATACCAGCGGCTATCGATCACCCGATACTCAGAGGGTGAGATCAATTGAAATCCTTCCTCGACTGTGGCGAGCAAAGCGGTATTTCCCTTTAGCACGGCGCGATGAAATTGTCCCACATAGAACGGTTCGGACGAACGGAACTCATTATGGAGTCCATACTTGAGCAAAAAATACTCTGCGGGAGGTTTATCCATCATAAAAAGTAAGATCTCCCGCTGTTGAGCTGCTTGAATGATGGCTTCATAACTGGGGTACTCGATCAACTGCTGAATGCCGTGTCCTTGCAAATAATGGATGGCATTGTCGCCGGCTTTCACTGCCACGCTAAAGCCCTTCAGGTCAGCAGAGTCCTGAATGCCGCTGATGTTGCGGCGAAAATAGACTGGCACTTCGATATCCGTGTAAGGCTCAGTAAAATCATAGAGTTTTGCCCGCTCCTCATTGAAGAAGATCGTATCGATGACATCGTACTCGCCGTCTGCCATCCGTTGCAAGGCTACACCCCAATCCAATCCATCGATCTGAACCTTAATCCCGGTTTTTTCTTCCCACAGACGCCATTGATCAATCAGGATACCTTGCAAATTGCCGTTGGCATCTAAAAAGGCAAAAGGAGGATAGTTGTTGTCTATCACCACCCGGATTGAAGTAAAGCCACGTGGATTGAACGGTCGCTGGGGAACACAAGAAAAAGTTGCGATTAATAAGAACAGCGCAAAAATCCCAATCATCTTTGATTGAGAGACGGTTATACGCGCATATAGGGTTCGGATGACCTTTGCCATAATGGGGTGCTGACTATCAAAAAATATTCAGACAATAATGCTGATTTTATATCATTATAACCCGCCTTGTATTATAGAATTATTATCACTGGCTTACAATTGTGTCAGCAAGGGTTAACAAAAACAAAAGATGAAAATAGAATTGTTAACCATAATACCTTTTCAATTAACTTAGTCGTAGTAGAACTTGTGGATATGTGGATAACTTCACCGAAGCGTTTAAGGGAGGCTATATACGAGGGAACAATCATTCGGCGGGACTACATCTATGGTTGCCCCAACCGTAGGTTATCCCCATGCACCTGGGGAGAAAAGAGGGAGAAAAAAGCTGGCTTATCCACAGGTTATTCACAGGGGAAATATCTTGGGTTTGTTATCGGTAGTCTGCCAGATATGGGCATGTAACAACATGGAAAAGCCCCCTTTTTCCCCAATTATCATGTGTTTTCCACAGAAATTCACAAGTTATCCACAACCTAAATCTGGTTTAGGTCACCAAACGCGCAGTGAAGCGATCAGCGCATCGAGCAAAGGGAGGCTGGGTAAAAAGGTTTCGGCCGGCGCAGCCGAAAGTTGCTCCTCGATCAGGGCGTAATACGCTGAGGGATCTAGGAGCTCCGGTGGGGCGTCATCAAATGTGTCCGGCAGAAGAGGGTGTGAGACGGGGAGAATCGCCGCCACGTACCACGCTTGGTCTGTGGTCAACCCTTGGTAGGTGTAAAACAAGCCGCTATTGACGACCGGGGAGACATCTTGGGCGTATTGGGTCAGGTAACGCACTCCAGAGCCATTTTTGAAATCAACGTAGCTCAGGTTTGCTTGAATTAAGGGGG
>CAKZNJ010000041.1 GCA_937129505.1 uncultured Anaerolineae bacterium
CGGTGTAGTCGATCAAGCGATTTAAAATATCATTGACCACTTGCGCGCTTTTTCCTTCCCGCATAGCACGGTGAAGTTGGTTGATCATCTCGACCATTTGACGGTGCTGGTTGTCAATTTCCTTGATGTTGACAGAAAAATCATCCGTCCAATTAATGAGCGCCATAGACCATTACCTCCATAAAAAGTTAAGTGAGTGTAAATTTTGTCGGATCAATGGGTTGACCGTTCTTGCGAACCTCGTAGTGTAAGTGTGGGCCTGTGGAGTTCCCCGTATTGCCAGAATAGCCGATGATCATCCCTGCGTTTACTTTTTCCCCGACCTTGACGGGTATTTTCGAGAGATGGGCAAAATAAACGCGGTAGGGGCCATTTTCGATAATAACCAGATTGCCATATCCTTGATCGTTCCACCCCGCATAGACTACCTTCCCATCCAAGGTGGCTTTTACCGGCGTGCCTACGGGTACACCAAAGTCGAGCGCAATATGGCCGTCGTGAGAACCTTGGGTCAGCCGCCCTTTTACTGGCAAACCACGCGGGGCGTCTACGGGCGATGAGAGCGGCGAAGCAGACTTTGTCTGTTCGGGTTTCTCGATTTGATCGGCAAATAACTTCTCTAGCAAACTTAGCATCAAAGGCGCCATTAAATTACCCATCCCAAATTCGCTCGATTGTGCGCCAGAAGATCCTTGTGAAACCATATTGCTAAGCAAAATCAAAGTGAGCAATTGACGGAAGTCCTCTTTATCGATCGCTGAAGTTGGCGCTTCCGTCGTTTTCGAGGATGCGGTTTGCGTTTGACTTAAGACGCTTGATGCTAATAATGGATTAATCAGGGAAACATCCATCTCCAAGCCTCGAATAAAATCTGTATGGAATCATTTATCGAGTAGATTGTAAGCAAGAGAGGCAAAATGTTCCGTAAAACTGAGATAAAAAATCCTTGTCTTTATCCAACCTTTACGCAGAATTCAGCTCCTTTTTATTCGAAGGTTCTCAAAGCTATAATAGAGTTACAATTGGTTTAAACTCAAACGCAGGAAGGAGTGAGGCTTTGGACGAGTCGTCGTTAGAGGAGTTGTTGTTGAACGCTAATCAAGCTGTAATGGAGCGAGATTGGTCAAAAGCATTGGACTACCTAAAGCAGGCGCATGAGATTCAACCTTACAATGCTGACCTTTTCACAGCCATTGGTGGGGTGCATGTTCAGTTAGGGCAAACCGAAGAAGCGATTGGCTATTATCAAGAAGCGCTTCGCTTACAACCGTATTCAGCTCAGGCACATCAGAATCTAGCTAACGCTTATACGGTTTTAGGTCAATATGCAGATGCTGAACAGTCCTATCGCCGCGCCATTGAGCTGAACGATGAAGATCGCTTTACCTGGATGGGTTTAGCGCGCGTGTGCATTCTGCAAGGGAATTTCAATGAGGGCGTTGAGATACTAGCTGCATTGGTGCAGAGCGATCCCCGAGACCCTCAAGCCATTACGCTTTTAGCAGAATGTTATGAACAAGCAGGGGAGTACTCCACAGCACGCTGGATGTACCAACAAGCATTGGAGATCGATCAAGATTATCAACTAGCCATGGATGGCGTAGACCGCCTTAAAAGCCAAGCCGCTTCTCTCGAGCAGATTGATAAACAAGCTCTCGCCGAAAGATTGGCTGCCCTCAAGAGCAAGTTGAAAACCCAGCCCGTGCAACCTACTGCTCCTCCGAAACCTTCTTCCGCCACGCTTCTCTTCTGCGGTCCAGCCACGACAAGCAGTGAGGTGCGTTTCGGTGCTTTAGCGGCGGAGTTGAGCCGGCGAGGTTATCGAGTTCAAATTGCCACCCGCTATGAGGAAAAGCCAGCAGAACCCCTCGATTATGCTTTCTTTAGCCGGCCACACATCAGCGAGGAGTTGACTCAAGCGGTTGAGAAAAGCAAAGCAAAAGGCGCCAAAGTGATCATAGACTTGGATGAGGATTTCTTCAGCTTACCGGCGGGGTACTACGATTATGAGCAATTAAGCGCAGAGTATCCTCAAGTATCCACACGATTACATCACGTACTGCAAATTGCGGATGCCGTTACTGTTTCCAGTGAGCCTTTAGCGGATGTCTATCGCAAGACGACAAAACGGGTTGTCCCCATTCCTTTCGGGTGGGATGACACCAACCCTATGTGGACGAAACCCATCCTGCGCAGGGGACCAGCCAAAATTGGCATTCTTGCCAATCACACCCAACCACCTGATTTGCATGTCCTCGGTGATAGCCTGCAAAAAATCTGCGAAGAAAACAAAGAAGTGCAAATCGGCATCGTAGCGGGGTTTGAAGTTTATGAGCGGCTGAATGGAATCGATGAGCAAAATAAGTTCTTTG
>CAKZNJ010000042.1 GCA_937129505.1 uncultured Anaerolineae bacterium
CCCGCTCTTAATTGCCCGCACGGCTTGTTCTTCATCGCCGTGATTGGTGATAATGACGGTTGGAACAAAGCCATTAAGGTTGGGGTCCGTTAAAAACTCCATCCCGCTGCCATCGGGCAAGCGCAGGTCAGCAATGATCACATCTGGTTGATGATTTTGCAGCCATTGCCAAGCTTGCTCCATCGTAGAGCAAGCAAAAAATTCGTCCTCACTGAAGGCAAGCGCGAAAGCGCGCCGGGCGAGTTCGAGGTGGTCGAGGTTATCTTCGACAATCAAAATGGTCAACTTTTCCTTTTGCAAGAGATGCTCCCTCCAAGGTGAGATAAGGTGATGCAGATCGAGCAGATTATCTTCTTGCCCTTGTCCTGCATAGGGCGGTGAAAACGATGTTCTTGCTGTCAGGTTGTCGCTGGAACTTGCTCCTCCTCAGGTGGCTTGGCATACACGTTCCATTTGAGCCAATAAAAGCCCAGATAACGTAAGATGTCCATCATGTCCCTTGGATCGAAAGGTTTCACCAAATAACTGTTGGCGTAGGTTTGATAGGCGCGTTGAATATCTAACTCATCACTGCTGGAAGTGAGGATGACCACCACCAGATGGCGATGTTTTGGAGAGGACTTGATCTGTTCCAGCACTTGAAAGCCGTCAACCTTTGGCAACTGCAGATCAAGCAGGATTAAGTCTGGGTATGGATAGCGCTTTGCGTCGACGTAGATTCCTTCTCGGTTTAAGTAGGCTAGTGCTTGCTCGCCGTCTTCGACATGATTGAACGTCGTTTTGACGAGGTAAGACTGAAACAGGCGGTTGAGCAATTCAGCGTGGTCGGGGTTATCTTCTATGAGCAGGATATGAATCGGCGTTTGGGGTCTCATCATTGTCTCCATCTCTACGGTGCGCTGCGCCTTTTGGGTATAGTGAACCAGAATGTACATCCCTTGCCCAAGCCTTGCGATTCGACCCAGATGCGACCACCGTGCACTTCAATGATGCGCTTCACCAAAGCCAAACCCACGCCATACCCCTCGGCGCGCGGGTCCAGCTTTTCGAACAAACCGAAGACCTTTTCCTGATGGGAAGGATTGATTCCTATCCCGTTGTCGCGCACATAAATTTGAACTTCCATGGGGGCATCTTGCCAGCCGATTTGGATGCGCGGCGCAGGTTGGTCACCCATATACTTCAACGCATTATCGAGCAAATTCTGGACGACTTGCAACAAACGTTGCCGATCCCCGTAAACTTTCGGGAAATCTTTGGCGATTTCAAATTCCACCGAGATCAATTGCTGTTGAACCTTGCCGAGCAACATTTGCACGGCTTCCAAGATTAACTCTCCGAAGGCAAATTCGCTGGGTGGATTGATTGCCCGTCCGATGCGGGATAATTCGAGCAACCCTTCCAAGAGGGCTTGCATTTTCTCTGCGGCAAAGCGAACGCGTTGCAGATCCGCTTTTGCTTGCGCTAGCTCGCCTGCATCGAGGCTTTGTTCCACAAAGGTAAGGAAGCCCAAAATGGTAATCAGGGGGCTTTTTAGGTCATGTGAAACCGTATAGGTAAATTGACTTAATTCGGTATTTTTGTGCTGTAGGTCTTGAATCAAACGGTTGCGTTCGTTTTCCCACCGTTTTCGTTCGGTGACATCGTTGAAAATGGTGGCAAAAAAGCCTTTCTTGGGGGAAAAGGCATGAACCTCATACCATCTGTCGAGCGGCGTAGAATTTTCTTCAAAAACGATAACTTTCCCTGTCGCTGCTACTTTGCCATAGCGCTCGATCCAAATTTGATCTAAGTCGGGCAAAATTTCTCGCACGGTACGGTTCAGAATTTGGCTGGCTTGTAAGCCGGTCAGTTGCTCAAAAGCAGGATTGACTTCCAGAAAGCGGTAATCGATGGGACGGCCGCTCTCGTCCCAAATCATCTCATGCAAGGCGAAGCCTTCGCTCATTTGTTCGAAGAGAGAGCGGTAACGCTCCTCGCTCTGCTGCAGGGCGTCAGCGAGACGCTGACGGGTGATCATTTTCCAAGCCGAATCCAACATCAGGCTCAATTGGCGGGCGTCATTCTCGGTATATGGCTCGGCTTTGTTGGCGACACTCACCACTGCAACGATTTGATCATTTTCAAAAACTGGCACGCTCAAAAAGCGGTGGATTTCGATGTGGCCGGGGGGATAACCTTTCTTCTGAGGGTGGGCTGCGCGATAGTCATTGATAATCACCGCTTTGCGCTGGCGCACTGCTTCGGCGCGCAGACCGCTTTCCGCAAGCGGGACAACCTGTGGATAGGCGGCGCTGTCCAGTTTGGATTGTTCAGCGGCGCGGGAAGAGACGAGGTGAATCTTGAGCTGCTGCGCTTGCTCATCGACATCCAGAATATACCCTACTTCGCTTTCGGTGACGGCAACAGCCCTTTCTAATGTAAAGCGCAACAGTTCTTCGGTTGATTGATAGGGGTATTCAGCGATCTCTACTAAGCTTTGTAAACGGGCTTCTTCTTTGCGTTGTTCGTTTTCAGCCGTC
>CAKZNJ010000043.1 GCA_937129505.1 uncultured Anaerolineae bacterium
TATTCTGCCCCACCCCAGAGCGGCGAGGATGCAGCCCAAATTTCTTTTATTGCCGCCCTGCAAGACGACTCCAACATTACCCAGCGAGTGTTAATCGGGCGCACTTCGCTGAGTGTGAACCCGATGACCCAATCCCTGTTGAGCATCTTGCGCAGTATGATCACCTACGAAGGAGAGGGGATCTTACTGGATGAAAATGGTTTGATCTTATTCCACCCCCAAACCTCTCGCCTGATGGAAGCTTACGGCGGTCGCGCAGATGTGCGCGAGACTCTCTTCGATGAAACCGCCCCAGATGGCACTCGCCGCTTGGTGTATATCAAGTCTGCCCGCGGGCGACCGTGGACGATTGTGCTGAGCCTTCCCGCCCGCCAAGCCCAGCAACTCGCCATTAATATCGCCGCGCCCATTCTCATCGCGATGGTGGTGCTGGTGGGAGCAGCAGTCGTCTACTTTCGCTATAACCTCGGCAAGATCACCTCGTCTTTACAGCTTTTAGCCGAGCAGGCGACGAGCATTGCCCAGGGGCGTTTAGACAAAGTGGTGGAAGCAAAAGGGGAAGACGAAGAAGGTCGGCTTCGGACAGCCTTCGAAACCATGCGCTTGAGCTTGAAAATGCGCCTGGATGAGCTTAACCGCTTGTTATGGGTCAGCCAAGGGGTTGCTTCGAGCCTCGATTTAAAACAAGCCGTTCGCCCCGTGCTCGAGGCGGCGCTTTCGGTAGGGGCAGCCTCCGTCCGCATTGTCTTGACGCCGGGGGCTTTGCCCGGTCTGGATGCCGAGGAGAGCCGGCTGACTTGTTACGCGGATGGTCATGCCGCCCAGCTTTACGCCGACTTAGATGAGCAGATTTTGACCGTTTGCCGCCAACAAGAGCGCATTGTCTTATCCCATCCATTTCGGCCGCGTTTATTGACCTACCCGCCCCATGCCCCCATCCCCGAATCGCTGGTTGCCGTTGCGCTCAAGCTGGAAAACGAGATGGTTGGGGTTCTTTGGTTAGCATTTGATATAGGGCGCTCTTTCAGCGAAGAGGAAATTCGCTTTATCACTACGTTGGCAGGTCAAACCGCCCTAGCCGTGGCGAACGCGCGCCACTTCTTAACCGCAGAAATTGGACGGAAACGGCTGGAAGCCATTTTGACCTCCACCTCTGACCCTATTTTGGTCACCGACCCCAAGGGACAAGTTTCGCTGGCAAATCCCGCTGCACTGCGGGCGTTCTCTGGCGGCAAAGAGCTGATCACATCGCCAAAACAGATTCGTCTGCCTCAGGAGCTGAGCGAGCTGATGCGGGCAACCAACGAAGGCGTCCATTCGATCGAACTCCCCTTGCCGGATGGCAAAATCTACTCGGCAACCGCCTCAACCGTTTATGCGGAGGGGCGAGCGGTCAATCGGGTGTGTTTCCTGCGCGACATCACCCATTTCAAGCAATTAGATGCGCTCAAGTCTGAATTCGTCGCCAACGTCTCTCACGACTTGCGCGCCCCTCTAACCCTGATGCGCGGCTATGCCACCATGCTGGAGATGGCCGGCTCCCTGAACGAACACCAACTGGGGTATGTACACAAAATTGTCTTATCGGTTGAGAACATGACCCGCTTGGTCAACAATTTGCTCGATTTGGGACGCATTGAAGCGGGTGTAGGTTTACAGCTTGAACTAGTCACCCCCAAAGATCTGGTCGAGAAGGCGCTCAACGATGTCCAACTGCAAGCTACCCAAAAGCGCATCCAGCTTTCAGCCGATTTACCGACTGAAGGGTTGCCCCTCATCGAAGCCGACTCGGCGCTTCTCAATCAGGCTTTGCACAATCTGCTGGATAACGCCATCAAATTCACCGAAGCAGGCGGAAAAGTGCAAGTTGGTGTCCGCGTGAAAGGCGACCAACTGATTTTTGCGGTGCGGGATAACGGCATCGGGATTGCCCCCCTCGATCAGCCGCGTCTCTTCGACAAGTTTTATCGCGTTAAACGGCCGGGTTCAAAGAGCGGCGGCTCGGGCTTAGGGCTGGCAATCGTCAAGTCGGTTGCCGAACGGCACAACGGACGGGCATGGGTGGAGAGCCAACTGGGTCGCGGTTCGACCTTTTATATCTCATTGCCCATCCGCCAACCCCGCGAGTCTCAACCGTCTGCTGCTGGTTCTGGCGGTGCGGCGGTGTCCGCCGGCGATTGAACCGGCAATCGGATCACCATGCGACAGCCGCCCTCGGCAGAACTTTCCACCCAAATATCGCCCCCGTGCGCTCGAACGACAAGTTTACAAAAGGTCAACCCTAACCCAGAACCACGTTGCTTCGCTTCCTGAGCGGGCACCTGATAAAAACGCTCAAAGACCCGCTCACGGTCTGCAGGAGGAATCCCAGGTCCAGTGTCTTCAACCTTCAAAAGCAAGAGGGTTTCCTGCGGGGAAGAAGCCAGCAAGCGCACCTCGCCGCCTGGCGGAGTGAAGTTAATCGCATTATCCAACAAATTACGCAGCACCCGACTCATCTTTTCTTCATCGGCGAGCAGGGTGGGCAAGTTCGGCTCAAGATGGAGATGAAAGGTGAGCTGTTCAGCGTCACAACGCGGCTGATACTCATGGAAAATGGAAAGCAGCCAGTCGGAGACAGCGATTGGCTGTTTGTCTAACTCCACGCCGCTCTCTTCCATCCGGGTAATCTCCAACACCCGGTCGGTCAGTTTGAGCAAGCGGTTTGCCCCTTGGCAAGCGATCTCCACGGCGCGCTGTATCGTCTCCCGCAGGGGCGAGTCGTCCCTCTCAGCCGCCGCTGAAATCACTTCTAAAGCACTCAGCACCGTCCCGATGGGCGAGCGCAGGTCATGCACCAGGGTTTCGGTCAGTAATTCGCGCTGGTGGCTTTGCATGGTCATTTTTTGAATGCGCTGTTCACTTTGCTCAATTTGTTCACTGAGCAAGCGATTCTGAACCGCGATGGCAACTT
The DNA here is from genome assembly GCA_937129505.1 of uncultured Anaerolineae bacterium. Classification (GTDB taxonomy): domain Bacteria; phylum Chloroflexota; class Anaerolineae; order Anaerolineales; family UBA4823; genus NAK19. The sequence continues at coordinate 2,954 of CAKZNJ010000043.1, forward strand.
GCCCCGCTAGGGTTTGTAAAAACTCTAAATCATCACTCGAAAAAGCGGTGTAAGGCGAATAAGAGAAAACGGCCAAACATCCCAACACACGCTCGGCAACCTGCAAAGGGACGCCCATCCAAGCGGAGAGCGGTTCCTCGCCGAGAGGCAGGCCGATCCGCTTGAGTTCTTGATGGGCTTGTTCAGGCAGGAGAATGGAGCGCCGCTCAAGGATCACGCGGTCGGTCAGGCGATTCGCCAGCGGCCGCACTGCCCAATAGACGATCTGCCCACCCTTGACCGCCATGGGATACCAAATTTGGTGATTGGCTTCGTCATACAGGGCAACATAAAAATTGTCCACCCCAAGCTGCTGACGCACGCGCTGTTGAATAGCAGCCAGGATCTCATCGAGGTGGGCTGCATTCTGCATTGCCTGACTGATGGCACTCAATGCGGAGAGTTGCTGGTTTCGCTGGCGCGCCTTGCGTTCATAATCGCGTAAACTGAGGGCGGTTTCCACTAACACAATGGATAGCACGGCAATGCCGCTGAGCCAGAACCTATCCTGCCGCTCAGAGAGCAGTAGAGCGGCGATCACCAGAAGCAGAAAGGAAGCCAGCAGGATGCGCCGCAAGGCTGGATAAGGCTCCTTGGCAGCTTGCTCCATTTTGGCCACCTCAGGGTCTGCTGATAATGGAAGAGGGGTTCGGAAAGGAGAGCGCTTCATGGGCGTTGCTCAAGGAGTGGCGGTTCGGGCAGGAGTTGGAGAGGAAGCAGGGGGAGAGGGTGTGCGCTGAGCGGTGGGTGAGATGCGCATTGTCGCTGTAGGGGTAGGAGTGGCAAGGAAACTCTGAGCCGTACGCAACCACGCCGGCGGCACAACTTCGGCATCAAGTTTCAGCAAGGCGCTCCAATCCCGCTGGACAAGGCTCTTGCGATCCAGAGCAAGATACACCTGACCGCGCCAATAGTGAAGGGCGGCTTTCTCAAGGTCGCTTTTGGCAAACTCTGCGGCGTAGTTGAACTGTTGTTCTGCCGACTCCAACCTGCCGGCGAGCAAAAGGGCACGACTCAGGGCAAGATGGTAGGCAAACCAGAGCGGACCCCGTTGGGCATTTGCCGTCTGAAAGAGAAGAGAGCGCGCTTCGCTCAGGTCATTAACCGCCTTTTGCCCCTCCCCAAGGTCGAGATAGAGACAAGCGCGGTACAGGCGGGCATCGGCATTGGTCTTTTCCAGCGTGATGGCGCGATCCAAGGCTTGCAGGGCTTTTTCTCTCTCTGCCGAGCCGGGCAGCTCAACAAACAAGGCATTGAGCAAGTCCTCTTGGGTGGCAAGACCCGCCAATGCCCTGCCATAGAGGCTGTAGGCAGCACTGTCCTTCTTCTGATAGTCCAAGTAAACGCCGAGGACTTCCTTGGCTTGCTCGATTTGACCGTTCAGCAGAGCAACCTCACCCAGCAAACGATAAGCTTCTAAGAGAGTTCGATCCCGCTCATAGGCTTTCTGCGCTTCTTGATAAGCTCGCTCGAATTGAGCTTCTTTCAGGGCGATTTTGGCTCGAATCAGAGGTGGCAGAGGCGAGGAGGGTAAGAGCTCAGCTGCCTTTTCGACATCGCGCAAGGCGTTTGCTACTTCCCCTTTATTGAGATAAACCTGTGCTCGCTGCAAATAGGCTTCTGCCAAATTGGGATCGAGTTGGATGGCTTGATCTAAGTCCGCCAAGACATCGCTTTTGGGGTTGAGTGACAAATCTGCCTGGGCTCGGCCGACGAGAGCCGGGGCAAAGCGTGGCTCGATTTTTAAAGCAGTGCCATACGCTTCCAAGGCGCGGCGGGGGTCACCCATCTGGCGATAGGTTTCCGCAAGGTAATAGGGGATATCGGCAGCTTGCGGTTCCAGTTGCTGCGCCTGCTGGAAATACAAAATGGCGCTTTCCCATTCGCCTTGCTGGTAAGCCACCAGACCTGCCCGAAAAGCTTCTGAGATTGGATGAGGGGTGTTCACATATAAGGGGGTGGGGGTATAGGTCGCTTCCAGCAACATCCAAAGGGGCGTCGGTTGGGCATCTTCTTCTCCTGCCGCTGTAGGCGCGGCCACAAAACCGATATAGGTGGGCGTTGGGGTGAAGGTTGGCGGGGGGCCCGGCGTGCGGGTGGGCGGGACGTAGGTGGGAATAGCGCGGCGAGGCATGAAGAGGGCGTATCCGATAAGCGCAAAGACAAGTACCACCAATAGCACGGCGCTGAGCGCCAATCTTTTCAGGCGATGGGCTTTGCGGTTTGCCACTTCAAGCTGGGGCAAGACGATTTTGTCCTCCACCTTCCACTTGCGACGGGGGAGCGAGAGCGGGCGCGAGGGAGCCTCGCGCGGCCGCGCTCCCATCAGGATTAGCCCCTCCTTTGCTAGTTCATGATCGGGGTCGAGCCGCAAGACGGTTTCGAGACAGTAGCGTTTTTCTTTCGGCGTTTGGACGGCTGCGCTCATCCACAGCCAATAGGTGGGGTTGTTCTGATCGGAACGCAACAGGCGGGTTAGGATGTCACGGGCGCGCTCAAACTTCTCCTCGCGGATGGCATCGATCGCCTCCTGCAGCAATGTCTCGTTCGCCAATTCACCCCTCAACTAATGCTTAACAGGGGGACGGGGATAAAGACGAGGATAAAGAGCAGGATAGCAAACCAAGCGACCAGTCGGCGGGTTGGATCCAGCTCGGTAATTTGATCCAACGGCTCCGCATACTGGCGCCCGAGGGTGAAGACAAGCAACGCCCAAATCCACCACCCATTCCAGAATAAGCCCAACAGCACCAAAGCGCCCAAGACGATGGGCAAAAGGCGGGGAGCGTTCTTGCCCAACAGGACATAGGTCACAT
>CAKZNJ010000044.1 GCA_937129505.1 uncultured Anaerolineae bacterium
GCGGCCGTAGGTAGGTTTGACTCCGACCACACCGCAGAAAGCAGCGGGCTGACGAATCGACCCTGCTGTGTCGGTGCCAATCGAGAGACAACCTTCGCCAGCGGCAACCGCCGCTGCACTTCCTCCTGATGAGCCGCCTGGCACTCGAGCGGTGTGCCATGGATTGCGCGGGCTGGGTTGGTAGGCACTGGATTCATTGGAAGACCCGAAAGTAAACTCATCTAGGTTGACTTTTCCCAGCATTACTGCACCGGCTTGTTCTGCCCTGGCTACTGGGGTGGCGGTATAAGGAGCGATAAAGTTCGATAAAATTTTCGAAGCTGCAGTAGAAGGAGTGCCTTCGACGCAAAAGATGTCCTTGACAGTGAACGGCACACCGCCAAGCGGTCCAACATCTTCTCCGGCTTGAATGGCTTGATCGATACGTTGGGCTTGTTGGCGGGCGCGCTCGGCGGTCAGAGTGATGAAAGCGTGAATCTTGTCCGGCTCAGCGTTGCGATCGCCATCCAACCTGCCTGGTATACCATCAACGGCGGCAATGCGCTTGAGTGTGCTTTCTAACACCTCTAAAGCGGAGACTTGCTTCCTGCGAATCATTGTGGCAAGCTGATAAGCAGCGTAATCACAAAGGTCCATGATTTACTCTAAATCCTGATGGGGAATATCGGGTACAACAATATAACGCTCCTCTCGCTCTGGGGCTTGGTTTAAGATAGTCTCTACGTGAGGGTTCGGAAGCCATTCATCGCCGCGAATGGGAGGACGGATATCGGGGGGGTAAGTGACGCCGTGCAGGGCTGGCGGGATGCCTGCCTCTAATGGCACGGCGACCAACTCCTCTAGGGCTTTCAATTGGTTGTTCAATTGCTGGCGCAGATATTCGGCTTGATCAGGGGATAATTCAAGGGCGGCAAGCTCAACAAGGTGGTCAAATAGTTCTGGGGTGATCATCCGCAGGATATCTCCTTTCCTTGGAGAGTATATCCCACTTTTTAATCCTGTCAATGACTAGCGCTCAAATGCCAAACTGGTGAGTCGAAGGTCAATACGTAGTAGTCGTTCTCTCAGGGAAACAAGATTATCGATATATTTTCCATAGAACCTGTTGTTTTTAACGCGATAAATAACGCCCATTCGAAATAAGGATCATAACCGCTGAGTACGCAGAGAGAGCGCGATCCGAACTCAGCATTCTCTGTGGTAACTCGATCGGGATGTGCTTATCCCGAATTTGCCTTTCATAAGATGTCTAACTTTGTTCGACATGACACGGAAGAAGGTGTCATTCCGAAGGAGCGTTAGCGACTGAGGAATCTTACTTAGATAAGTGAGTCAAAAAAGGTTCGGCGAAGAAGAGACCCCCAGTACCCCATTGACTTGCCTCGAACAAAAATTGTATTGAGGGTTAGGAATAAAAGGGATAGAGGTGGCAGCCAATTGGCTGCCACCTCTATAAGTATCACCTTAAGATTATGGGAAGGTATAGCTTATGTGGTAGATTGACGATTTTTACAGCACTGTGAAGTCCAACATTTCCGACATCGTCTATGGCTATAATCCTAATATAGTTTTTACCACCGGGTAAGGAGAGAATCACCTGTCCACTGAGCGTATTTACAGGGACAGTTGAGGTAATAATCTCTGAGTCATGCCAATTTTGTTCGTCGGGACTAAATTGGACAAGTAGCGTCATCACTCCCGATCCCTCCGTGTTATTTTTAAAATAGCAAAGTCAAATGACAAATCAATGACAAATTTGGCGTTAAGCTAAAGATGAAAGCAGGTGAAAGAAAATCAGCAATCCTTGGAGACTCCTATAAACGAACAGTTTGGTAAGTGGAAAGAGCTGAAAGTCCAAAACCATCTCTGCTCGGGCATGCTATAATCCAATAGCGGGATTTCTTTGCTTTCTCATCAGGAGGACGAGATGTCAGAGAGTTTGCTTTTCCCCTTCACCGAAGAACATGAAATGATTCGACAGACAGCGCGGGATTTCGCTCAAAACGAAGTCGCTCCTGTCGCGGCGCAATATGACGAAAGCGGTGAGTTTCCGCGCGAGACGATCCGTAAAATGGGAGAATTGGGCTTTATGGGGATAGAAGTGCCAGAAGAGTATGGGGGGGCGGGAATGGATACGCTGGCTTATGTGTTAGCTTTGGAGGAAATTTGCAAGGCAGATGCTGCGCACGGGACGATTATGTCCGTTAACAATTCGTTGTTCTGCTATGGCATCCTCAAGTACGGGAGCGATGAACAAAAACGAAAATTTGTCACCCCGGTTGCTTCGGGTAAGGCAATCGGGGCTTACGCTCTAACTGAACCTATGTCTGGTTCGGATGCGGGGAATATGCGCACCCGTGCTGAGCGGCAAGGGGATCGGTATATCTTGAACGGGCGTAAGTCATGGGTGACCAGCGGGCCAGTGGCAGACTATGTGGTAGTCTTTGCGCTTACCGATCCAGAGAAGAAACACCGGGGGATCAGCGCCTTTTTAGTTGATGCACAGACACCCGGCTTTGTGCGGGGTAAAAAAGAACCCAAGTTGGGAATTCGAGCTTCGGCAACGAGTGAGCTAATCTTTGAGAACTGCGAAGTTCCTGTCGAGAATCGCCTTGGCGAGGAGGGTGAAGGCTTTAAAATCGCCATGGCAGTTTTAGATGCGGGGCGTATTGGCATTGCTGCTCAAGCACTTGGCATCGCTGAAGCCGCCTATCAAGCTAGCTTGCAATATGCTACCGAACGAGAAGCTTTTGGTCAAAAGATCGGGGAATTTCAGGGAATTTCGTTTAAGCTGGCAGATATGAGAACCCGGATCGAAGCATCTCGACTATTGACTTATCAAGCCGCGTTGGCAAAAGAACGGGCGAAAAGCACTGGCGAGCGGTTTACCTTGCAGGCTTCGATGGCGAAGCTTTTTACCTCAGAGACAGCAATGTTTGTCACTCATGCTGCTGTGCAAATACATGGCGGTATGGGATATAGTGGAGAGCTGCCCATTGAGCGTTATTTTCGCGATGCGAAGATAACCGAAATTTATGAGGGGACGAGTGAAATTCAACGCTTGGTTATTGCTAGAATGGAAACCGGCTTGCGATAGGAATTTGGTCGTTCTGTTCGTTTAATGGGTATTAGCGAATCTACTAACCTCTATCTCATTGTCGCACTTGCGATCATGGTCGCCATTGTTGCTGATCTATGGTTGATGAAGATATTGGCTAATAAGTTTAATGCCAAAGATAAAGGAAACCATGAAGCGGTATTTGTTTTTGGCCGCTACTCCCCTGTATTATCCTGGCTAAAAAAAATCTTTGTTGGAATTCATACAAAGCAATCTCCAGCTTGGATTAAAAACTCGACACCAGAAGTAGAGAAACGAACAAGTGACTCGGAGCAGGATCAAAGATCTGATAACTCTGATTCAAACGGTGTAAATAAAGCTATTTTCCCGAAGATATCTCTTATGATCATCGTGATCGGGGTATTGATTTTCTGTCGAAATTTGTTCAGTTTCGATTCGAATTTGCAATTACCCGGTAGCGAGAGCGAGGTTTATCAGTCACTGGGTTTATTTTTCCGCCAAAGCCTGTTAATTGACGGCGAGTTTCCTTTGTGGAATTCATACCTTCGGGCTGGGGAACCGTTTATCGCTGATCCGATGCTCCACATCTACAATCCGATTGTCGCTATCCCTATTTTACTTCTAGATATTCAAATCGGTTATCGGGTTGCACTGGTGTTAAGTTACCTGATGGCGGCTGTAGGAATGTGGTTACTAGGGCGTGCACTCGGGTTTAAAGAGGTTGTCAATGTTTGGTTAGGATTGATGTACGCTTTTGCCGGTCAGCCAACTGCTCATTTTTTTGTTGGCCAATACTTGTTTATTTTTGGATTTGCCTGGTTGCCTTGGGTTTTTAGAAACTTGATTCTTTATCATCGAAAGAGAGAACTAAAGTACGTAGCTTATGCTGCATGCTCAGTCGCTTTGGTGCATTTTTCGGGAAATGCTTATTACTCTTTCTATCTTGGTTTGATTATCCCTCTCTTTGCGATAATCATGTGCCTGAGAATAGCTAGCAAAGGATCAATTATTGGATTGGATTGGGGGGAGTTGCGGGGTTATTTATTAATTGGAATTCTCTCGCTGAGTTTAGCGGCTTTGCACTTGCTCCCTTTGCTTGAATTCCATTCAAGAATGGGTATTGTCCAAGAAGTATTGGGCTCGCAACATATCGGTCAGATCTGGTTGGATTATACTTCGCGAGACACCTTCCGAGCAGATGCTTATAATTCATTTCCAGCCAGAGAAGAGTACTATGCATATATTGGTTTTACGCCCTTCATTGCCCTATTGTTTTTGCCCTTGGCATGGTGGAAGCGCGAGCGACGCCTAATTTCATTCTTTGTGATGCTCTTGATGTGGGTTGTCTTGTGGATCGGTCTAGATCAGATGCCATGGCGAGACCTTTATCACCAGACGGCTGTATTGCTTCAATTTGGAAATCTTTTGAGGACTTTGATATTTGGTGAAATTGCTATTTTGTTGTTAGCCGCGTATGGATTAGATACTGTTTTCGGTATGGTTCTTTATTTGAATTGGCGACAATCAGTAGACTCAGATTGGCGAAAGACGAGCCGGACTAGCATATTAATACTATGGGGTGCACTAATGCTATGGGGGATTTTTGATCTATTACGCACGAACAGCGCCTATATCACTCTGCTAGAAGACGATCGAAGGAGTTACACGATCGCCAACTGGCTGCGGAAGATGGACACTTCTGAATATTTTGTGCGTTATCATCCAGTAACTTCAGGGCATTTGGCGCTATTATCTGCGCGCTTGCGCAATATTGATGCTTGGTATCATTGGATCGATGTGCGTTTCATAGAGGAAGAGTTAAATCGTCGCCCTGTAGAAGCGAAGCCCCATTACATTTTGCAGGATATTGGAGAAAATCCGCCACAAGATATTCAAGTAGAATTGTTGGGGTCATTCAATGGATACGAAATCTATCGGTCGATAGATAGTTTGCCTATTGCCTTTTCTGTCGGAGAAGAGTTTCTCCTCTCCGAGAGCGATGAGCAATTGAAAAAGAGTGAGGTTCTTCCCCTGACGCCCCTTTACAATGGAAATAATCATATCGAGATTATCGCTGAGGGTGACTCAACTCGATACCTTGTTGTGCTAGTTCGAAATCTGCCGGGTTGGATAGTCAGGGTGGACGGGCGGCGGTCTAAATTAGAGAATGTAGGGGGTTATTTGGCTACCAGAATGGAAGTAGGTATTCATAAATATCACTTTGCTTACAGACCTTCGTCCTTCTACATTGGTGTATGGTTTACACTGGTAGCATTGATGGTTTGTGCTTATCTGATTCGAGGGGATTTAGTCTTGCTGTACTCCTATATTACTCGAACAGCCCAAGGCATTCATCGCAACTGGAGAGAATGGATAAATAGGACAAGAAAAAGCAATCCAAGCCATCGTGGAGTTACCTTAGCAGTTTATCGGGATGGAGGGTATTTTCCGATCATCTCTGAAGAGCCCATTGGTTCAGAGAGAATGGTACTGTTTCCGCTGCGAATTTCAGCACAAATATCCGAAGTTAAGCTTGCTTGGTTAGTGTGGCGACGAGCATCCCTTTATCTCATGCAAACCATCCTTCAAGCTATCTCTTATCTTGGGATTTTATTTTTTCAATGTCGCTTATAGTTTCTGGTATATTAATCTTAAAAATCAAGATATGAACATTTTTTACAACGAGCGGATGTTTGACCGAGTTGTTAATGAATATTCGCCCAAAGACA
>CAKZNJ010000045.1 GCA_937129505.1 uncultured Anaerolineae bacterium
CGCGGTTAACATCCTCTACCGAAAGGTGATTGAGAAAGCAGAAGACCCGGCGGCAGAAAGAGCTAGATTAGTAGAACAATACCGGGCGCAGTTCAATAACCCGTATTACGCTGCAAAGGCTGGTTATGTAGATGATGTCATTGAACCACGAGAGACTCGTCCTAAAGTGATTGCATCCCTCGCTGCCTTAAGAGATAAATTTTCCTCCGCACCACCACGTAAACACGGCAATATTCCAATGTAGCTACCCTTGAGAGGTCTATGATGTCCAACATATATTTGGCTTTTCAAATTACGCTCATTGGCATGCTGTTGATCTTTTCTGCCATGATCTTATTATGGACGATTCTATCCTTGTCTATTTTCTTATTGACAAAAATGCAGCCAAGCCCTGCTCCAGAACAAGAATATGAGGTTAAAGAAGAGTCGGACGAGTTAGAACGGATGAGGCAACATGCGGTTGCAGTTGCGGTTACTACCGCTCTTCATCAACGGTCAATGGCAGGCCCGGGCCGTTTTCCCTTACCACCCACGGCGTTTGTTTCCGCTTGGCAAGCTGTTTTGCGCAGTCACATCCTCAATAAACGGGGGATGATCAAATGAAATATAAAGTCAAAATACACGATAAAATGTTTGAGGTCGAAATCGAAAACCTCGACCAAAGGCCAATCCTTGCTCATGTAGATGGCTATACCTATGAAATATACCCCGTCGAGGAGAAGCCCGAAAAAAGCGTCAAGAAAGAACCAAGTTTCCCGAACAACCTGTCCCAAACCCCAAAAACAACTGTAAATACGACTTCATCTCGTTCACTAGACACGGTCAAGTCCCCCATTCCAGGGATTGTAACCAGTATAGAGGTTATTGCTGGTCAAGAAGTAAATGAGGGTGATCCGCTGTGTGTAATTGAAGCCATGAAAATGAAAAACACGATTCGTTCCCCTCGTCAAGGCGTAATCAAGTTCATCCCGATTCAGGTTGGAAAACATGTTCGTCATAATGAAATCCTATTTGAATTTGAGGGGGAAATCAAAACAGAATGAATCCTTTTTTGTCCGGCTTGCTAGATCTTCTAAATGGTTTCCAAGCAATTACTCCGGCAAAGCTATTAATGATTACCGCTGGCTTGCTGTTAGTCTATCTTGCGATTGCAAAGCAGTATGAGCCGGTTTTACTTCTTCCTATTGGTTTTGGCTGTATCGTAACGAATCTCCCCTTCTCTGCCCTGAGCGGCGAGCACGGCTTTCTGACCTTACTCTACCAAACAGGAATTGTAACCGAATTGTTTCCCCTATTAATTTTTATCGGTGTGGGGGCGATGATCGATTTTAGTCCTTTATTATCGAAACCCTCCCTATTGGTATTTGGTGCTGCGGGACAATTTGGGATATTCGGGACACTAATCTTGGCGACGTTGCTCGGCTATCCTATTCCTCAGGCCGCTTCCATTGGTGTGATTGGGGCAATCGACGGACCTACCTCGATTTATGTTGCTTCGAAACTAGCCCCTGAACTTCTTGCTCCGATCGCAGTCGCAGCCTACTCCTATATGAGTCTAATTCCGGTTATTCAGCCACCAATTATGAGATGGGTTACGAATAAAAGGGAAAGAGCTGCCAAAATGGCCTACATCGAAAAACCTGTGTCTAAAACAACGCGGGTTATCTTTCCACTTGGGGTTACAATTCTTGTGTCGATAATCGTTCCAGATGCAGCGCCATTGATCAGTATGTTGATGTTAGGCAATCTGTTACGAGAGAGCGGCGTAGTTGAAAGGCTAAGTAAAGCTGCCCAAAATGAAATCATCAACGTCTCAACCTTATTTTTAGGATTGGCAATCGGATCAACGATGAGCGCCGAAAATTTCATTCGTTTGGATACCTTGATTGTGCTTCTCTTGGGATTACTCGCATTTGCCTTAGACACATTCGTGGGCCTTCTATTTGGTAAATTTGCTTATTGGCTGACCAAAGGAAAAATAAATCCTTTGATTGGTGCTGCAGGGATTAGTGCCTTTCCAATGGCCGGAAGACTGGCAGCCCAGATAGCAAATGACGAGAATCCCGATAATTTTATCATTATGCAAGCTATGGCAACCAATACCGCTGGGCAAATTGCTAGCGTTATTGCGGGTGGAGTTTTACTAGCGTTAGTCCGCTAATTAGCAATAGATCACCGTTTGGAGGGTAAAAGTTAATGACCATAAGCCATTTAGCTAGGGCGATTGCAGAATCGCCAACGCTGAAGTTGAATGAAGAAGCTCGAGTTCTTCGTGAACGAGGAGAATCGGTTATTCATTTGGGTATTGGCGAACCGAAGAACAAAGCACCTATAACCGCAATCTTGTCTGCGGCGGCTAAAATTAGCTCTGGAGAGGTGAAGTATTCGCCTCCGGATGGTACGCCTTCACTGAAGAAAGCAATTATTCGCTATACGGAAGAGAATTATGGACGCTTTGTTGCGCCAGAGAATATCGTTGTGTCATCGGGGGCAAAATTTTCGCTCTACAACTTGTTTTATGCGCTGATTGACCCCCAAGATGAAGTGGTCATTTTCGCTCCTTACTGGGTAAGTTACCCGGAGATCATCAAAATGGTCAACGGCATTCCCGTTGTGGTCACTCCAGAAGACGGAAGTTTTCATCCCCGCTTTGAAGATTTAGAAAAAGCGGTTACCTCTTATACGAAAGCGATTATTGTCAACAGCCCCAATAATCCCTCAGGCATCCTATACCGAGAAGAGTTTATCGCAGAGGTGGTCGATTTCTGTGAACGGAAGGGGATTTATTTAATCATGGACGATATCTACCATAAACTGGTTTTTGATCACAAGACTACACCTTCTCCCTATCAATTTACCCAAAAAGACATCGAAAACACGAAAATCATTGTCGTCAATGGTGTCTCTAAGTTATACGGAATGACGGGTTTCCGGATAGGCTGGGTGGTAACCAATCGAAAATTAGCTGCGGTGTTACACAATATTCAAGCTCAAACTGAATCCTGTCCCTCTATCATCTTGCAATCTGCCGCGGAAGGGGCGCTAAATGGCATGCAGTCTGTTGTTGAAAGTTTAAGGCTAACAATTGAAAATAATCGGAATGTAATTCTCCAAGAACTCAAGACAATTAACGGAATCCGAGTGACTCCACCCGATGGGACGTTTTATTGTCTGCCGGATTTTAGAGCATATTCGCATGATTCTGTCGAGCTAGCCAATTTTCTGCTTCGCAAAGCCTATGTGGTCACCGTCCCCGGTAAAGAATTTGGTATGGAAGGATACATCCGCTTGAGTTTCGCCGGCAGTGTGAAGGACATCATGACCGGAATCGAGCGGATACGATGGGCTCTCGACCCCAATGCCCCACCTGAAATTTTCATTGGTGATCGTCGTGTGGTAAGGGATTGGCTATGAATAACCTGCTTAATATTTCTACACCCGCTGAGAGCATTGCAGATTCGTTCAAATCAGAATATGGGTTGGGCTTTCTCGGTTTGGGCAACCTGCGCAAGGTCTACTGGAATTTGTCTGTTGAGTCCCTTTACGAGGAAATTATCTTTCGTTCCGAAGGCCGAATTACCCGCGGTGGTGCAATTGTTGTCAATACCGGGAAACATACTGCGAGGGCAGCAGATGACAAGGTCATCGTCTGTGAAAGTGAGACCGAGAATGACGTATGGTGGGGCCAGTACAATCGTCCTTATGACCCTAAGCAGTTTCACGAGTTATTCAACCGCATTCAGGGCTACCTTCAAGGTAAAGATGTTTTTATTCAAGATTGTTATGTTGGAGCTGACCCAAGCTGTCGGCTCCCTATTCGAGTCATCACTGAGATGGCTTGGCATAGCCTGTTCGCCCGAAACATGTTCTTAAGTGCTCAAGATCGAGAAGCTTACCGTCAACATATCCCTGAATTTACCTTGGTCGCTGTCCCATCCTTTAGGGCGTTTCCTTCAATTGACTCGACAGTAAGAAATACGATTATCGCCATTAGTTTTGAGCAAAAGTTGTGTATTATTGGCAACTCAGGTTATGCGGGGGAAATAAAGAAATCTGCTTTCACAATTATGAACTATCTGCTACCAAAATTAGGGGTGCTGCCGATGCATTGTTCGGCAAATATGGGAAAGCAGGGAGATGTTGCTTTGTTCTTTGGCTTATCGGGTACAGGGAAAACTACTCTCTCTGCAGACCCTAACCGATATTTAATTGGCGATGACGAACACGGTTGGTCAGACGAAGGAATTTTCAATTTTGAGGGTGGATGTTATGCCAAAGTAATTGGTCTTTCTCCTACTGCAGAGCCTCAAATTTATGCCTGTACAAAGCGCTTTGGGACAATCCTTGAAAATGTAATTTATGATCCCATTTCGCGTTTAATCGATCTAGATGACGACACAATAACTGAGAACACTCGAGCTTCCTATCCACTTGAATTCATTGAGAACGCTTGTCTTGAGAAGCGAGGACCTCACCCGAAAAATATTATCTTCCTTACCTGTGATGCCTCCGGAGTGATGCCACCGATTGCCCGATTAACCCTTGATCAGGCAATCTACCATTTTATCTCCGGTTATACCGCCAAAGTAGCTGGAACGGAAATCGGTTTGCGGGAAGAACCCGAAATAACCTTTAGTCCATGCTTTGGCGGCCCCTTTATGGTCTTTCATCCCGCTCGGTACGCAAACCTATTGCGGAATAAAATTGAACGCTATCGTACCAATTGTTGGTTGATCAATACGGGCTGGGTCGGAGGACCTTATGGAATTGGCAAACGAATCAGTATTGAATACACGCGGCGTATTTTAGATGCTGTGCTAACTGGGGAATTGCTAGATGTCGAGTATCAGGAAGATCCAGTCTTCGGTTTTGCAGTTCCCCAGCAATGCCCTAGCGTGCCGCAGACAATCTTGAACCCTTCGAACGCCTGGCAGAGCGAGGAGACCTACTATCGGAGATATAAAAGCCTTGCCTCTAGGTTTATTGATAACTTCAAGAAATTCGAAGACCATTTTCCCCGCCAAATCAAAGAAGCAGGGCCCAAGATTAATTTATAGAGACCAAGCTAAAAGAATACCGACAATGGCGATGATTAAGCCAAGATGTAAAAAAAGGTTAGCTTCGATAATGAAAACACCATTTGTAGGCAGAAACTGAAGGATTCCATTCAGGACAATCAAGAACAGCCCGAGGATTGGTAATAGCCCTTTTCGATGAGCAAAGTAGTTAGCTAACCTATCTAAGGAACGGTTGATCAAATCTTTCATAAATCTTGTTTCTCCCGAAAAATCTCAACCTGATTTGATAGACACACATAGGGGGTATATTTGGCAAGATGCCTGCCTGGAATTTGTCCTTGGATAAGGACATTTTTTCCTGTATAGGTGATTTGTTCAACAACCCCTTCATTTGAGATTAATTGGACGAGATAAGATTCTTGTACTGGTATTTCAACGGTAATCGGATGGTGGCGGACAAACAGAAATTCTTCCAATTTTTGGATTAGTTCTTCAATTCCCAATCCATAGCGAGCAGAGATTGCCACCGAGTTGGGATATGCTTGCATGAGCTCTAAAGTTTGATCGGGATAACGTAGTAGATCAATTTTATTGAGAACTGAAAAAATAGGCAGATGATCCGCCTCAATTTCTTTTAGGGTTTGAAAGACAGCTTGAGCTTGTTGATGAGCTGTTATTTGGGATATATCTAAGACATGCAGTAAGAGATCAGCATCTGCTATCTCTTCTAAAGTAGCTCGAAAAGCAGCTATCAGAGGAGTAGGTAGTTTTTGAATGAAGCCCACCGTATCG
>CAKZNJ010000046.1 GCA_937129505.1 uncultured Anaerolineae bacterium
TTCTACGAGTTCAGCGGAGATCTCGATCAGGCGTTGCATTTTAAACATTTCGAAGAGGCGGCTGATCACACCAAAACCGCCTTGCGCCAACGCCTTCGCCTTGGAGAAGAAGTCCACTTGGATGACATAGCGGGCAACCAGGCTCGCGGTCGTATCACTCTTCAGGATTGAGGTAACTTTGCTTTTTCATAGCCTTGCTAGGACACTCGTGAAACCATCGCAAATCCTTTCTGTTGTCACCATGACCATAGCTCGAATGTGTTTGGTGATCGGCACGACGCTGGTTGCTGCGGCTGCTATTCCAATCATCTTTCTGAGAGCCTCATCCTATCCCCCTCTTGCCTTGAAAATTGCCTCCCTTTTCTCTCTCGGTTTGATCGCCGGCCTCGCAGCTCGAATCCTGCTAAGTGGTCAAAGTTTCTGGGTTATGTCTATGGTCACCCTACTCGGCTTATTCGGTGCATTGTTATTGCTCAAACCGCTAACACTCGGTTTCATTGGTGTTTTGCCGATTTACACCCCCTTTATTGACTGGAATGGTATTGCTCAATTGGGTATCGTCTTCTTGGCGGCTTGGATACCCTTGCGCATCGGAAAACGCACCCAACCAAACCGAAAACCGAAAATAGCGAACTCAACCCACGAACTACAAAAAACAGAGCATCTGCCATCCAGAGTTAAGATGTCCAACCGCAAGAATAAGGCAAAGCCTAAATCCTCCCCCGATGTAAAACTCCATTCACAATCTCAAGGAAAATCCAGTTCTTCTCCAAATCTCCAATCCCTATCCGTGATAAAGGCGGGTTGGGAGAAGGGTTGGAAGCCCTTAAGGGGTAACCTTGAACGTTGGCGTTCCCGTCTCAGCAAAGCTCTCGACAAATCGGGAAGGTGGATAGGGGAATTTGTTTCCCAATCCCAGCGCAATGCGCCTCAACTGCCACGGCGATTGCCTCTCAAATCATCTGCCTACCACCTCAAAACGAAAGGACATCCTCGTCCTCGACCGGTCAAGATTAGGCTGAAGGGTGAGGAAGAGCACCGCTGTCCCTATTGTTTAGAAATTGTCGCCGAGAACGATCCAAGAGGGGTGAAAGTATGTCCGATGTGTGGCACATACCATCATGCTGACTGCTGGGCAGTTACCGGCGTTTGTCAAATTCCTCATCTTCATACATAACCTAGCTTGTGGAGAAAAGATATGCCTGATTTGCCCGTAACGATTGTCTTACCAAACGGAGGAGCACGCAGAGCTGAGATGCCCGATGATGTCCCTGTGCGAGATTTGATAACCGAGTTGGTCTCCTTGCTCCATCTACCCACCATTGGCCCAGATGGCCGTCCGATGGGCTATCGCATGGATAGTAAAGCATTGGGGAGGGAGTTAGGGGAAGAGGAAACCCTAGCCTCCGCCGCTGTCCCCCGCGAGGATCGTCTAATCTTAACCGCAGACATCACTGCCGGAGGCGTTTCAATAGACGAAAGCCCGCGCATCCGCCGCTTGCGCGCTGACTTCCAACGAATGAATGAACTGGTTGCGCGCAGTGACTTGATCACCTTCGAAGCCAAATCAGCTCATCCTAACCTACCGCCGGAAAGATACATTATTACCTATACCTGCAAAGGGATTTATTCTGTGGACAACCAAGGAAACCCTAAATATGGAAATAAGCATCAGGTAGAGATCTATCTTCACAACCAATATCCTCACCGCTGGCCGGGAATGAAATGGCTGACACCTATATGGCATCCTAACATAAATCATATCAACGGCACGGTTTGCGTTGACGCAGCATGGTGGACTGCTAGCCGTTCATTAGATCGACTAGTCCTTATGATTGGGGAAATGGTGCAGTACAAAAATTTTCACGATGATCCCACTCAACCGCCCTTTCCGTGGGACCCAGAAGCAGCACGTTGGTGCAGGGAATATCGGAAGAAGCATCCAGACGCTTTCCCGGTTGATCGCCGAGAGCTCCTTCGTCCAGAGCGAATTAAGATCGGTGAGGTTAAGAGCACCTCGAAACCTCGTATCCGTATCAAATAGTTCATATAGTCACTCCCTTATGAAATGTCTGTTCTGCCAATGTCCTCTCCTAACAAATCTGGAAACTTTCCAAAAAACAGCATTCTCATCGCCAGCAAACTTTCCCAAAAGGCGGAGTCAACGGTGCAGGAGCGTGGTGCCAATGTTGCCCGCCTTCATTCCTTTGGATTAGATAGATTGGAGGTTCAAAATGTCTGATACACCCGTAACCCTTGTCCTGCCTTCGGGAGGCACACGCATCGCTGAAGTGCCCGATGATGTCCCGATCAAAGAGCTACTACCCGAACTTGCTACTTCCTTAGAACTTCCCACCACGGGCCCAGATGGTCGTCCAATTAGCTACCGTGTCGATAGCAAAGCGCTCGGTCGACAACTTCAAGAAAGCGAGACACTTAGTGAAGCGAAAATCCCTGCGAACGACCGTCTTATTATTACCGCTGATATCACAGCCGGTTAATTGGGAAGCCTGGCGACGACCCTTCGGGCAACTCGCCAGGCAGTCTATTCTGTAGAAAAAGAGTCGATTGGTAGGATATGCCAGCCACCAAGATCTCCCTTGCACCCCAAGAGGTTCAGCTGCCACGCTATGGCTACCTTCCCTATAAACGCGCTTTGCGCTGGAAGTCGCCCACCGAAGATGAGAGCCTTACCCCTCAAGTCAGAGTCTTCGTTTGTCAGCGAGCTTTTATCCGTTTCTGCGCTCATGCAGGGAGTGATTTGGAGAACGAAGTTGGTGGTTGGCTAGTGGGAAAATGGCGTCAAGACCGGCACAGCGGCCAACAGTTTATTGTCATCGAAGCAGCACTGCCCGCACGCCATGTCCGCCATGGGGGAGCTTTTCTGACCTTTACCCACGAAAGTCAAATTGCCTTATATCGTGAGTTCCAAGCGCGTTTTCCCAATCGGGAGCTGGTCGGTTGGTATCACACCCACCCCCGCATGGGAATTTTTCTTTCCGAATATGACACATGGTTGCATCGTAATTTTTTCCCTGAACCCTATCAGGTAGCACTCGTAATTGAACCATATTCATCTACAGGGGGATTCTTCATTCGACAAGCAGAAGGAAATCTAGACGCCCATCGGTATTTTGGTTTCTATGAGTTAAATGGCGGTCGATTACGAAGTGTCGTGCATTGGCGCAACTTAATAGCAGAACTCCGCGAAGTAAAGTCTAAGCGTAATTTAGGAGAGTAAAAATGAGTCGAATGATGAGATTGTATTACAATGGCATCTTTGGCGCGCTGGGAGGAGCAATTGGCTGGCAGATAAGCAATTTATTAGGCTTATCTTTTACTTCCAATGTATATTTAAGTGAAGTCTTGGTCGGGGCGCTGATCGGGTTCGGCATTGGCTTCTGCATTGGGCTAGCTGAAGGGATATTGACCCGCCAGCTTATTAAAACAGCCCGCGCCAGCCTTCTGGGCGGATTACTCGGTATAGCCGGCGGCGCCATTGGACTGCCAATTGCAGAAGGGTTGTTCCAATTGCTCGGCGGCAGCACGCTAAGCCGCGCCGTTGGCTGGGGTGTTTTTGGTTTGCTGATCGGGGTCGCTTCTGGCATTACCGGCGGAAGTCAGGTGTGGAAGGGCGCATTAGGGGGACTGCTCGGCGGGCTCCTCGGAGGGGCAATGTTGGAATTTTTCCGTGGCTGGCTCAGTGCTCCCCTCCTAGGAAAAGCAGTAGGTTTACTCTTGCTAGGAGCGTCAGTAGGGGTCTTTATTGCTCTAATAACTTATCTGCTCTCTCGGGCTTGGTTAGAAGTCAAGAGCGGCAAACTACAAGGCACCGAATTCATCTTGGATAAGTTTATGAGGAAAGACGGACCATCGGCAATCATAGGTAGCAACGCCCTTAAAGCGGACATCGTCTTGCCAGACCCCGACATTGACCCCCAACATTCTCTGCTGAAAGGTGCTGATACTCACTTCACCCTAAAAGACCTTAGTCTAAAGGGGACCTATCTAGACAATAAACGGATTGAACAAGCAGTCTTACGCAATAACCAAACCATCAAAATCGGAAACACGGAAATGGTTTATCATGAAAAGAGGTGAATGATGATAAAGCTTGTGCTACGAACCGGCATCTTGCTGGTCTTACTTATCTCAATGATGGGTTTTCCCGACTCGGTTGGAGCAACAACTCCC
>CAKZNJ010000047.1 GCA_937129505.1 uncultured Anaerolineae bacterium
TATTCGGCCCTGTGATAACCTGAATGCGCTCCCCATTTAAGAACTCGGTATCGTTGGGGACAAATTTCTCCCCGCTGAGGGTTTTTTCGACAACCGGATGGCGTCCATCACGGATTTCCAATACGTCTTCTTCAACGACTTCAGGACACACATACCGATTGAGGATGGCGACCTCAGCTAGCATACTGACCACATCCAATTCAGCCACAAAACGGGCAGTTTCTAACAATCGTTCTTTCCCCTGGGCTATTTTGCGACACAGCTCACGAAAGAGTTTTTCCTCAATTTCGCGAATGCGATCTTCTGCATTTAGAACGAGCGTTTCATACTCCTTAAGCTCCGGTGTAATGTACCGTTCGGCATTCACCAGTGTCTGCTTGCGAATATAGGTTGAGGGAACCATCTCGCGGTTGGCATGAGTCACTTCGATGTAATAACCAAACACTTTGTTATAGCCAACTTTTAGAGATTTAATCCCCGTCCTTTCCCGCTCAACATTTTCCAGACTGGCGATCCATTCCCGTGCCGATTGTGATCGTTCAATAATTTCATCCAACTCCGCCGAATAACCTGCTCGAAAGATTCCAATGCTTTGTAAAGTTGCGGGCGGTGACTCGACGAGAGCCTGCTCCAATAATTCTCTCTCCTCGCTACAGAGCTCAAATGGATGTTCCATAATCTCCATCAGATTGGGTTTCTCAGAGAGATGAGAAGACAGTTTTATCAATTGTTGCAGGCTAGATCGAAGGGCAGCCAAGTCTCTTGGCTGAGCGACTTCACTGACCACTCGATTGACAAGCCGTTCCATATCCCCGATAGATTTCAAGACGTTCCGAACCGCTGTCCGGAACATACCGTCTTGATAAAACACCTCGATCTGCTTTTGCCGCCTTCGAATGCGCTGTACATCCAACAGGGGTTGATGGATCCATTGGCGGATTAATCTTGCTCCTATCGGCGTCACCGTATGGTCAATTACACTTAACAACGTGCCGCGCTCACTTGAACTGCGAATGGTCTCGGTCAGTTCCAAGTTCCGCCGCGTAGCGGCATCAAGGATCATAAAATCAGCGAATGAGTAACTCTTGAGATGGGTAAGAAGAGGCAAGGCTTGGGGTTGAGTCTCGCGCAGATATTGAAGAATTGCGCCTGCCGCTTGAATACCACAGGTATATCCTTTCAACCCATACCCTTCTAGGGTGGTTACCTCTAAGTGACGGAGCAGTTCTTGTTCACAACGTCCCAATTCAAAGCGCCAAGCCGGTAAAGGGGTACGATGGCCGTTGAAGGAGATCGTCTTGGACAGATTTTCCGCACACAGTGTTTCGGCCGGCTGAAGGCGGTATAACTCTGCTCTGACAGCCGCAAAGACATCGCCGTTTTGAAATTCACAAACTTTGAACTCACCGGTAGTGATGTCAGCATAGGCTATCCCAGCGCGGCGGTTTTCCATGTCCATCGCCACACTTGCCAAGTAATTGTTCGCCTGAGAGGGCAATAAACTTGGTTCGATAACCGTCCCCGGCGTGACAACCCGCACCACCTGACGCTGGAACAGACCACGGCTCGGCTGATCGCCTACCTGCTCACAAATAGCGACATGATAGCCTTTCTCGATCAGGCGTGCCAAATAATTTTCCACGGCGTGATAAGGGATGCCCGCCATCGGCACCCGAACGCCTTTGGCAACACTTCGAGATGTCAAGACAATATCGAGTTCACGAGAAGCAATTTCGGCATCTCCATCGAAGGTCTCGTAGAAATCCCCCAAGCGAAAAAAAAGGATAGCATGGGGATATTGCTTTTTAATCTCCAGATATTGTTTTCGAATGGGCGAGATCTCGTCGGACTTACTCATACTCTCATTCTAAAGTGTGATGACAGTTTCGACAAGAGAGAAGAATTTCTAAAATGGTTTGTATTTTTCGCCAACTAAGGCTATAATAAAACCACTATACACAAAAAGAAAGGAGAAAAACCCATGGCGAGCGTCACATTTGACCACGTCACAAAAAAGTTCGGCG
>CAKZNJ010000048.1 GCA_937129505.1 uncultured Anaerolineae bacterium
CGGTCGTTCAAATCAATGGAAGGCTTCTCGTTCAGCAAATCCATGTGGGCTTTCCAATAAGTATACGTGGTACCTACATCCACCCAATAGCCACTGTAGGGGAAGCCAAGCACTCGAGCCCCACTGCGGACTAACTTGGGTAGGATGTCTTTTCCGAAATCGTGGGATGAATCGGGGTCTTTGTGATCCTCCCACAGGACTTTATCTAAAACATCCATGCGGAAGACATACACTCCCATATTGGCGAGATTTGTGGGAGGTTGAAGAGGTTTTTCGACAAATGAGAGGACGCGATAATTCGAATCGACTTCGACAATGCCAAAGCGAGGTGCTTCTTCCATTGGCACGCGAATTGTAGCCATCGTTAGGTCGGCGTCATGGTCATGATGAAAGGCGATCAAGGCGTCATAATCCATGCAATAGACATGATCGCCGGATAAGATTAAGATCGTATCGGGGTGGTTGTGTTTGATGAAGCTGAAGTTCTGTTGAACGGCATCCGCCGTGCCAAGATACCAATCGGCACTGCGTCTTCCTCGGAAGGGCGTGTAAAGGCGCACACCGCCCGTAAAGTCGCGGTCCAAATCCCATGGTCCGCCTGCGCCGATGTGTTCAATCAGCGAGTGAGGGCGGTACTGGAGTAAAATCATCACATCGAAAATTCCTGAGTTGACACAATTGGAAAGGGTGAAGTCAATAATTCGATATTTGCCGGCGAAGGGGACGGCCGGTTTAGTGCGTTTTGCTGTCAGAACACTGAGCCGACATCCTTCTCCACCCGCTAAAATCACAGCGCGAGTCTTCATGAGCTACCCTCTTGAACTACCGGATCGAGTATTTTCTTTTCAACAACCTCTTGATAGACATTGAGATATTGTCTGGCAGACCTTGCCCAGGAAAAATCTTGCATCATCCCGTTGCGTTGCATCTTTCGCCAAGCCCTGCGTTGAGCAAAATTTTGGATGGCTCGGCGCAGAGTTTCCTCTAAGGCGTCGCTGGAGGCGCTTTCGAATAAGTATCCCGTCGAGGTGTGGGGATTGCCGCTGTCTTGGATGGTATCACGCAGTCCACCTGTCGCTCTGCCCACTGGAACGGTGCCATAGCGCATGGCGATCATCTGAGCTAAGCCACACGGCTCGTAGCGCGAGGGAATCAAGAGCATGTCGGCGGCAGCGTAGAGCCGATGACTGAGATGGGGGTCAAACCGCAAGATGGCTTTATATCGATCGGGGATATCTAGTTGAAGTTGTGCAACTGCTTGTTCGACTGCTGCATTGCCTGTACCGAGGATTAGCGCTTGCCAAGGGATATCTTTCATCTTGCGTAGAGCAGAGAGCGCTAGATCTATCCCTTTCTGGTAATCTAACCGCGTGATCATGGCGATCAAGGGAGTGTCTGGGGAAGGTTGCCAACCGAGTTCTTTCAATAGGAGCTTCTTGTTGTTTTCTTTTTTATCTAGATTATGCAGGTCGTAAGTGACAGCGATGTAGGGGTCCGTAGATGGATCCCATACTTTCAGGTCTAGGCCGTTGAGGATGCCAACGATGTCATTGCGTCGGGAACATAGATATTCCTGCAACCCTGCGCCAAAGTCGGCGGTTTGAATTTCCTTTGCGTAAGTGGGAGAAACAGCGATAATGCGGTCGGCAGCATAAATGCCCAAGGGTAATGGGAGTTGCTGCGCCCAAACGGGTAAGGGAGAGTTCAAGGCAGGTGGTAAGCCAAACTCGGTCAGCGCCTCGCCGGCGCCATGGCCAAGATAGGGCAGGTTGTGAATGGTTAGCACCCGACCGGTATGGCGAAAAAAGGTTTCATCTTGAACCAGCAGGGCATACAGGGCGGGAGCCGTATGCCAATCATTGGCATGAACAATATCCGGTTGCCAATCGATAGTTTGGGCAAGTTCCAAACAGGCAAGGGAAAAGAAGGTGAATTTGATCCCATCCAAGCTGGCATCGGCAGAATAAACCGGCGCGTCTTGGGCAAAGCAGTTGCCGTTGATGAAGTAGGTCTTTACGCTGGAATTTTCGAGTTCGTATACCTGAGCTTGGAGCGGTTGAGGGTAATGGGGGATGAACAGGTTGGTCAAAAACTTTAAGGGGGGAGGTTGCTGTTGAAGTGCGCCGTGAAATGGAATCGCTACCCGGATGTCGATACTGTTCGGGGCGGTAATCTCCTGTAACGCATGAGGGAGCGAGCCGGCAACATCCCCCAAGCCGCCAACTTTTATATAGGGTTCCGCTTCAGCGGCTAAATAAAAAATTTTCACTGTCCGTATCTCTTTAGGCGTTTCTTCTATTTTACCCTAGCTATTCTATTGGGATGGGTGAAATCTTGCGCTTTTGAAAGGAAATGAACTTGATAAAAAAGGTATAATCAGGCTCGGTTTCATAAAGCAACTAGTTGCACATGACGAAGTACTATCTTTGTGTTCATGCTCATTTTTATCAACCGCCGCGGGAGGACCCGCGGACTGGGCAAATTCCGCTTGAGCCCGGCGCAGCTCCCTACCCGAATTGGAACGAGAGGATTTACCAAGAATGTTATCGCCCGAACGTGGAATTGGGTAACTTTGAGCGCATCAGTTACAATGTAGGGCCTACCTTGTTCGAGTGGATGGCTAGCGAACACCCTGACACCCTTGTCGAGATTACCAACGCGGATCGGCGTGTCTGGACTCGTGAAGGGGTTGGCAATGCAATGGCGATGCCCTATCACCATACCATTCTTCCTTTGGCGACCACTCTGGATAAGGTGACTCAGGTACGATGGGGGATCATGGAATTTGAAGCCCGCTACGGGCGTTCGCCAGAGGGAATGTGGTTACCTGAAACAGCGGTTGATCTTGAGACGTTACGTGTTTTAGCAGATCACGGTATTCGTTTTACGATCTTGGCGCCGTGGCAAGCTGAGAAAGAGAAACTCGATGTTACCCAACCCTATTGGGTTGAATTGGCCGGTGGAAAGTCGATTGTGGTCTTCTTCTACCATGCTCCTCTCAGCGGAGGGATCAGCTTTAACCCTCACTTGACCATCAATGCCGATCAATTCGCTGCCGAGTCTCTCCTACCGGCTTATCGCAGCGAGGGCAGAAAACGAGCGAGAGCTAAACTTTTTCTATTAGCTTCGGATGGGGAGCTATACGGTCATCATCAGCCTTTACGACAATATTTTTTACAAAGGCTGCTGACCGACTCTTGTCGCATAAATGAGATAGAGGTTACATATCCAGCAAAATGGCTAAAACTTTTCAATCCAACCAAGGGGATTGAAATTCGCCAGCGAACATCGTGGAGCTGTCATCATGGAATCGAAAGGTGGTGCAACGGTTGTGCTTGCACTGCAGGCGATTCGACTTGGAAGAAAGCTTTGCGCTCCGCATTGGACGAAATCGCCGCCGAAATCGATCGTATTTATTACCATCAGGCCGCTAAGTATGTCGATGATCCGTGGGAAATGCGCCATAGCTATCTCAAAGTCTTGCTTGGGCAGGTATCTTTAGAGCGCTTTTTTGTCGAGATGGCGGGAAAACCCTTAAGCATCTCTGCACATCAACAGCTCCTCCAACTTCTTGAGGCTCAATTCGAACGCCAAAGGATGTTTGCCTCGTGCGGTTGGTTCTTTGAGGAGTTTGATCGCATCGAACCGCGCAACGCAATTGCTTATGCAGCTCATGCTGTTCGTCTGACCGAGTTAGCTAGCGGGATTGATCTATCCGATTTTGCACTTCAAATGCTTTCGAAAGTCGTTAGTCCAACAACCGACTTGCGGGGGGATGAGGTGTATATCCAATTTAGTAGGGTGGCTAGCAAAGCAGATGTGGAATACCCCGCTACGGTATCACACCATGCCTGATAAGCGCAAAAATTCCTTAAATTGATATTTGCTGAGCTGAGCGTTTGTTTTTAGGGTCTCAAAGAAAGATTGCAGTTCTGGAGATTGCTCACCCAGCTCACCTTTTCTCTTCCAACAAGCGGTGGTTATGGCGGTTGTTATGCTCAGCAAGTCAAGCCATTCCTCAAATGCCTCTTTTACAAACCAATCTATGCCTTGATATTGGTTTAAGCCAATAAATTGGCGAAAAGTGCCATCGCTGAGCCAGAGAGCTATGGTGTCAATTACAGATATATTTTCCTTGCTATCCAATTCCAAAGGATACTTCAACAGCAACTTGACAGCGAGCAGTGCCCGTTGAGTTTCTGCTTCGGTTAACATCATCCCGCGAAAGGCATCGAGCAATAGATTCTCTAGACCCCATTCTTGGAACCATAGCCAGCTTGTTTGAGATGCCTGATCAGTTTCTGTTTTGTGTAGCACTCCAAGATTGCTCAAAAAAATCCAACCCAGTATCGTTGACCATGCATAACTATCCCCTCGACAGAGCTTATCCACTGTCGGATTGGGTTGAAGCTGTTGCAATCGCGAGAGAAGGGCTTGGCAGGAGCAGGTTAGGGCAGCTTGGAGACGTTCGCCATTCAATGGTGCGGAAAGAAAGGCTTCGATTTGCGCTGTCAGTGCAGAAGCTTTGTGCTTGATCTCTTCAATGGCGGCGTTTTGTCCCTCGGCGTTCTTGCCTTCTGCGCTACAATCCCGATGTTGGATCAACCAATTCCACTGTCCAGCATTTATCAATTCTGCTAGAGCCTGACGTACGGGCTGGAGAAGGAGATCGGATACGGCTTGGGCGATGCTGGCTACCCCTCTTCCTTTTAGCTGTTGAGAGAGCCTTTGGTAGGATCCCTTAAGAGTGTCTTCGACCGTTTGGAAGTCGAGAAAAACATAACATTGATAAGCTCGCAAGTGCAAAAATAAACCCTGCTGGTGAAGCTCATGGTTATTGTAGAGAAATTCTAAGCCGCTCAGCGAATCGCGCAAGACAGTGAAAGTGTGCTCATCGTTTGGGATATCCAATGCCTCAACCAGGCTCTTGCGAATTAATTTTTTCTCGCCGCTGGCTTCCTTTTGTAGATAGGCACAGGAGGTTTGGATATACCCTTCCGTTTCCGCATAACGGTTATGGTAAACCACCAACGCCTTTTCATCTCCAGCCCGATTGGAATAGGCAAAAACGTCTTCATTGACATGACCATGCGGCGATTGGAAGTCGTAAAGCAAGAAGTGATCGGCTTCGGCAAACAGATATCGTTTGCGCAGGAGGGGAAAAATCCACTGTTCGTGGCGGGCGATCAGGTCAAGGTCTGGGAGTTCATCCCAGTAAGCTCGGTGGTATTCCATGCCGTATTTTTCGGTGAAACCTTCAATTTGGCCATGACCAAACATGGGCAAGCCGGGAAGCGTTGCCAACATCACGCAGATGCCGAAGTATTTATCTCCCTTGCCGAATTGATCCACAGCGGTGCGTTCATCGGGGTTGTTCATGAAGTTGACATAGCGCTTTAGGATTTGAGGATCGAATTCAACGGTGTTCTTAATCACCAATCGATACTCTTGATTTTTCTCATCGCGCAGCATGTTCATAAATGCGCTGTTATAGACACGGTGCATCCCCAACGTACGGACAAAGTAGCCTTCCATTAGCCAGAACGCTTCAGCCAGTAAGAGAGTATCGGGCACTTCCTGAGCTACTCGGTCTACCACCTCCCGCCAGAATTCGTTAGGAAAAGCGGCGTTAAATTGTTCTTTCGTCATGGAATGTTCTGAGCGGGAGGGGATATCGCCACCACTGCCCGGCTCAGGAAACCATAAGCGCTGATAATGCCGCTTTGCCAGTGTCATAGCTGCATCGAAGCGGATGATGGGAAATAAACGGGCGACATGGAGGATGGTTTGAATGACCGTCTCACGCACTTCAGGGAGGAGATAATTCAGTTGGGCGGTATCGTTCCAGGGCATGGAGGTGCCATCGTTCCCGTGGTAGATATACCGTTCCTCACCTGTCCAGAAGTCAACCCGCTTGAAAACGACGGCTGCATCGGTGTTGTTGTAGTAATGATCTTCGAGGAAAATCCCAACCCTTTCATCCCACGAGAGATTAGGACCGTTGAAAGTATAAGAAGGGAAGGGGCTGTACATAAGCGAGATAAACCATTCAGGATGATGAATGACCCAAGGGGAATCAATGCCCATGTGGTTTGGCACCATATCTGATGCCAGACGAATACCTCGCTGCCAAGCGCGATGGCGAAGATTCAGAAAAGCTTCCTCTCCGCCGAGGCCCGTAGCAATTTTATAGTCGAACAACGAATATGCAGAGGCAACAGCTTCGGGATTGCCGCGCAGTTGTTTAATTCGTTGGGAAGCGGGGCTGCGCTCCCACAAACCGATCAACCATAAGGCGGTAAACCCCCAACGAGCAAGCTGATCCAATTCCTCGTCGGGAATCTGATCCAAACGGCTAATCGAGCGTTGATATTTCTTGGATAGTTGGTCTAGCCACACGTAGGTATTCTTTGCCATCATCACCACGCGGGGCATCCAATCTCGGTCAGGGCTAAAGCGCTCAAGCTCCAATTCGAGGGGGTCGAATTGCAACACCGGGGCAATGCCGGCACCGGCAAATATAGCTTTCTCCTCTTCTTTAATGAAATCCAGACTGGAAAGTAATCGTTTGAGGAGGTCACCGAGTAGGTACCCCCAATGCTTGCGGATGTATTCCAATTGACCAGGGAGGGAATGGGGTACAGCAATGGCCGGGCTGCGCAGCATCGCAACGAGATTTTGGTCTTGGGGACCAAAGGTTGGTTGATGATCGAAAAAGAGGCTTAGTTGATGAATAATTTGAGCGTATGCGCTGTTTTGATTTAGATTTCGATCGTCAAACAATTCTCGGAAAGGTTCAAAGGCGGGATTGACGTTTGCCAACCATAACAAAAGCAGTTCTTCTAAGGTGACGGCGCGGTTGCTCCATGTTCCACTGGGGTACGTGCTGCTACCTGAGAGATATTCTTCAATAGAGATTTCCTGACGATAAACCGCAGTGGGAGGGAATTCAGCGACAAATTGAGACAAGCTCGCCTGAAGGGCTTCCTTGCCGATGACCCTTTCCAAATAAACAACGGCTTGTTCCATCACATCTGGTCGCCGTTGTTGGCGGTACTTTTCAACCACGAGATGGAGAATTTCATCGATTAGCCCCATTGCGTTGAGACTGCCGGCTTGAATCGCTTGCTGGGGGAAGCGAGCCAGATCCCGCTTGGCGTTGATCTTTTGAGCAAATTCGCGAGCGGCGCGAAAATTGGCGAAGATTACAATGCCGTTGGTCGCAAACAAGCGTTGATCGAAATCATATTTTTGGCGAGCCCGTCTTGAAACGTGAAATTCCATCTTTCCTAGCACCTAATGAGAATGGCTGGTATTTAAGTCGCAATACAATAGGGCTGGCTCGCACTCTTTGCATTCGAGTTGAAGGGTTGCGTGGCTGATCAAATAGCGTTGGTGTAAAAGCTGCCCTATTTTCTGTTGAATCACGGCTCCCTCGCTCAAGAAGATGTCATCGGTGACAATATGGGCAGAGAGAGAGCGCATTTCAGCGGTGATGCTCCAGACATGTAAATCGTGAACATCAATCACACCGGGCACTTGACGCAAATCCTCGACAAGCTGATTGACATCGATGTCTTTTGGTGAACTCTCGAGTAAGATTTGGATTGTCTCGATCACGATTTTGACCGCGTTCCAGAGGATTAAGCCTACAATAAGGAGACTGGCGAGGGGGTCTAACCAATTGTATCCCGTGAAAGCGATGGCAATTGCTGCGACAAAGGCTCCTAGGGTAGAAAAAACATCTCCCATTAAGTGCAAGTAAGCACTGCGTAGATTGAGATCGGTTTTGCTGCCGTGGCGAATCAGCAAGGCTGTCACAAGGTTGACAAGAAAGGCAATCGCACTAGCGATGCTCATGAGCGTTGATTGGATTTCCAAAGGTTCGCGGAAGCGGCGATATGCTTCTAATCCGACAAAAAGCGAAACAATCATCAAGCTGGCAGCATTGAGCAGAGCAATGAGAATCCCTGCCCGATGATAACCGTAGGTGTGGTTTGAATTCGCCGGTTTTAAAGACAGGCGGATGGCGAGCCAGCTCAGTGCTAGTGTCAGCACGTCGGTTAGGTTGTGAGCCGCATCGCTCAACAGGGCAAGGCTATTGGCTAAAATGCCCGTGATCACCTCGAAGATGACAAAAGCTAAGGTGATCCCTAACGAAAGCGCCAAGCGGTGGGAATGTTGTTCATGGACAACAGCGATAGGTTGGGATGTTCTGAGATGATCGGTAGTCATGGCGGGATTTTATCACGAGCTCATTCGGAACGAGAAGATGGATGAGAGCGGATAGTGTCAAGCAAATCCTTGGGAGATTCGACAAAGTAATCGGGGTGTGCTTGGAGGAGTTTGTTGCGGTCTTGGTGTCCCCAGCTTACCGCAATGCTGATTGCCCCCGCCTCTTTAGCGGCGAGGATGTCGCTGACCGCGTCGCCAATCATGAACGTTGGAATGGAAAGCGAAAGATCGCGGCGGATTGCTTCGATCTTCTCTTTTTTGTTACCGGGCTGGTCAATCCCTATAATGACTGAGAAGTATTGGTTAACGTCGTATTTCTTCAGAAAGCGTTGGATGACGCTTTGTAAGTTTCCACTGACCACCGTCAGGACTGAATCTTTCGCCAGCTCGCGAATGACTTCCGCCATGCCATCATAGAGCGAGTAAGTTATGGGACTCTCCTCAAAGCACCGCAGTACTTTTTCGACGTATTTGGGTATTAAGGTTTCAGCTATGCCCAGTTGGCGAGCGAGGTGGTCAAAACCCATGCGGGGTAAGGCTTCGATGTCCTGTGGGGTTGTTTGCCGGCTATATCCTAACTCGGCACAAACTTGATCGGAAAAACGCAACATTTCCGTCATTGTGTCCGCAAGGACACCATCGAAGTCAAAGATCACGGTACGAAGATATGCTAAGGGTAATGGATTGGATGCCATAACGGTGCTAGGACTCCTCTTTTCCAAGTGTTAAAAATAAACTGAATCCCACCAGTCGAACGATACCACTGATGATCAATGCAGTCGGAGTGCCAAGCCAATCGCTGAGCCAAGCGCTAGCAATTGGCGCAAGAAAGGAAGATAAATGGGTTAATGTCTGCGCCACAGCGACAAAAATGGCGCTCAATTCTTCAGGGATAGTTCTCATCAGTTCATCGAAAAAAACCAGGTCAATGCCAGCTTGGAAAAAACCAGAAATACCGGCAATGAGGGCGATCAATTGCACCTGATGGGTTTGGGCGATCAAAATGGGGTAAAGGGAGATTCCGAACGTGGTTAGGAGTAGGGTAAACCGTGAACCCTTATTGCGCGAGATGACCGTCCAGGCAAAATATCCCACCAATAAAATGGCGGTTTGAGCGGTGTTGAAGATGCCAATCCAAGCGTCGCTGGCACCTACCTCGCGCACATAATAAATTGGCAGCAGAGGCACTGCAAGCGTTGTACCGATGAGGAAGATAAATCGGATGGATACGAAGCGGATGAAAGATTTTTCGATCCATATGCGGCGCACAAAATCGAGGGGATGGGAAACAAACTGAACAGCGCTGGTTGGGCTGGGGGGGGAGCTGGCAGGTAGTTCTATTTTGGAAGAAAAATAAAAGCTGATCAGGCTTCCGAGAGAGAGCAATGAAAAAACGACCTGATAATTCAAGGGGAAAGGGAGATTCTCTAAGATTTGACCGGCGATTGCCGTGGTGGCTGCCATGGTTATTCCCAAAATTGACCAGCGCCGGCTCATCAAGTCGTAGCGGTGTTGTGGACCAGCAACGCCGTTCATCACTACGTTGAAAGAAACTGCGACAACGGTTTGAGGCAGGGTAACCAATGCCCAAAGCAATAAAATTGCTTTGATCAACCAACTAGAGGGCACGATTTCGATTAAGAGGGCGGTTAGGGCATACGAAACCAAGACAAGCAGGCGAGCAGCGCTAAACCATTTTACGATATTGCGTTGCCCCTGCAGCACTTGTCCGATAAAGATACCCAACGTTAAGCCTGTTAAGGCGGGCATGCTGGTTAAGTACCCCACTTCTTGGGATGAAGCGCCTAGGCGAGTTAAGAATACAGGTAAAAAGGGAGCTGCTGCGCTGGCTAAACCGACGCCAATCGCATCAATTTGGACGCGGATGAAGTTCCGCCGTTGAAGAGAAGGGAGTTCGGGCGGAGCAGCGATTCGGCGCAGCGTTGCTAACAAGGTTTTCCCCACAAGTACCAGAAATGGTCAGCGGGAAAGTGGGCTTGGATTTCGCTTTCCCAGATGAAATCCCCCTTAATCCAGCGCTCTTGAAGGCGTTGATCCAGTTGTTGCAACGTATCCCAGACCTCTCTCAGATCGGGATTTTCCCCTCGAAGGAGCTCAAGGATGACGCGATGTCGCGCCTCATAGACGTAACGGTCAATCTGATCGGCTGGTTTTTGGAGGTACTCGCGGAGAAAGTCTTGCCAACGCCGTATGCGAGAAGAAGCATCCAGCTTGGCTTTATCAAGCCAAGCTTGTCGCCAGCGATTGCGCAGGTGGTCTGTTTCTTGTGCAAATTTTTTCCATTGGGATTGTTGAGCGGCCGTTTTCGAGAACCCTTTTGCTCTTTCCAGAGCCAGTAGAAACGTTCCGATAGTTAGGGTCGGGTAGGGAGGTTCTCCCTTTTCTGTGGGAACGAAGATCAAGCGGTACAAATCCCGAGATTGGAGATATTTCTCCATCTCGGGAAGCGTAGCTTTGATATAGCGGATTTCATAGTTGAAGTCAACCATGGCTTGCAGGCTGCCCTGTTAGGGCTTAGATCAACAGTTGTAAAGGGCTTTCGAGATATTGAGCTAAGGTCTGGAGAAATTGGGCTGCTTCTGCGCCGTCCGAAATACGATGATCGACGGAGATGGTCAGGTTCATCCGCCATCCAACCTGAAGGGAATTGTCTTTAACCACCGGCAATTGGCGAGCTGAGCCAACTGCTAGGATGGCTGCTTCGGGAGGGTTGATGATAGCGGTGAAATGGGCGACGTCAAACATCCCTAGGTTACTTACCGAAAAGGTGGAGCCCTCAATATCTTCAGGCTTGACTTTGCCCTCGCGGGCGCGATTGACCAAACCGCGCACTTCTTGGGAGATCGCTCGCACAC
>CAKZNJ010000049.1 GCA_937129505.1 uncultured Anaerolineae bacterium
AGGTCGAACAAGCGATGACGCCTCGGGAGCGGTTGGTTGTAGCCTCTGCGGATGAACCCCTGTCCATTTCACGCCAAAAGCTTTATGAGCATCGCATCGAAAAGCTCCCTATTGTGGACACGCAAGATCGGGTAGTAGGGTTGGTGACCGCTCAGGATATCATTAAAATCCAAGAGCACCCTCAGGCAACAAAAGATGCCAAAGGTCGCTTGCGAGTTGGCGCAGCCGTCGGGGCAAATCCGACCGATCTCGAACGCGCTCGTGCCTGCGTCGCCGCCGAAGCGGATGTATTGGTCGTCGATGTCGCCCACGGGCACTTAGAAATTGTCATTCGCATGGTGCAAAGGTTGAAGCAGGAAATCCCCAACATCCCGATCATCGCCGGCAATGTCGCCACAGCAGAAGGGGTACATGACCTGAATATGGCTGGGGCAGACGCGGTCAAAGTAGGCGTTGGCTCGGGTTCTATTTGCATTACTCGCCTAGTGACAGGCTTTGGTGTCCCACAGTTGACCGCCATTGCTGATTGTGCCGAGGCTGGCATCGAACTGGGTGTGCCGATTATCGCTGATGGTGGCATTCGCAATTCTGGAGACATCACCAAAGCCCTCGCCGCTGGGGCGAGTACGGTCATGTTGGGCAGTTTGCTCAGCGGGACGCAAGAGAGCCCTGGCGCAACGATTTTCCGCAACGGCCAAAATTATAAGGTTGTGCGCGGCATGGCTTCCCTAACGGCTAACATTGCCCGTCGGAAAATTGACCGTCAAGGTGAGGTAGATTGGGAAGAGTGGAGCGACGTTGTCCCCGAAGGGGTCGAAGCAGTTGTCCCTTATCGAGGCGCATTGAGTGAGGTACTCCATCAGCTATTGGGTGGTCTACGCTCCGGCATGAGTTACTGCGGGGCAACCAACCTATCTGAATTATGTGAGAAAGCGGAGTTCATTCGCATCACTCGCTCCTCTCAAATCGAATCAGGTGTTCACGATGTCACCGTTTTGTGAGAAGGAAAAAGCATGGCAACCGCGACGCGCCCCTACGCTACCTGGGTTGAAGTGGATTTACAAGCCATTCGCAAGAATGTCCGCTGGGTGACGCAGCACTGCGGTGTTGCTGTCATGGCAATTGTTAAGGCGGATGGATATGGACATGGAAGTGTTCAGGTTGCAAAAGCAGCGATCCAAGGAGGCGCAAGCTGTTTAGGGGTCGCCCGTCTAGAAGAAGCCCTCGAGTTACGTCAAGCCGGTTTCCAAACCCCCATTTTATTGCTCGGTTATCTGTCTAACAAACAGATTGACCACGCCATTCAAGCCGATTTATCGCTGACGGTGTGGACGGCTCAACAAATCCTTGAGATCGACACGCACGCCAGCCGACTTGGCCGTAAGGTTCGTGTTCATCTAAAGGTAGACAGTGGAATGGGACGAATTGGAATCCCCCCAACGGACGCCAAAGCATTTGCCCAGAAACTTTCGCAAGCAAAAAACTTAATCTGGGAAGGGGTTTATACCCATTTTGCCCGGGCTGATGAAACCGATCCCACACCGACTGACCGCCAGCTTGAACGTTTTGGCGAGGCAATTGACACCATGCGCCCCTACTTTCCCCCACTTCTGCGCATCCATGCCGCAAACTCGGCTGCGATCATCACCCGCCGCGATGCATTCTTCGATATGGTGCGTTTAGGAATCGCCATGTATGGCTTGCATCCATCAGCAACCTGCCAACTGCCATCCGCCTTCCAACCCGCTCTGAGCTGGAAAACCATCCTCAGTTATGTTAAGAACGTGCCGCCAGGAGAAGGCATCAGCTATGGGCACATCTACACCACGCAAACAACCGAACGGATTGGCACATTGCCCATCGGCTATGCAGATGGCTTTCGGCGGTGGCAGGGCAACGTTGCCCTAGTGCATGGCAAAAAAGTCCCAATCGTTGGTCGAGTCTGCATGGATCAATGCATGGTGCGCCTAGACGAAGTGCCCGAAGCGGAAATTGGCGACGAAGTTGTCCTCATCGGAAAGCAAGGAGAACAGCAGATAACAGCCGAAGAAGTAGCAAACACATGGGGCACAATTAACTATGAGGTTGTGTGTGGAATCGGGAAACGCGTCCCCCGCATTTACCTTAACACCTGAAGGTTCAACCCATTCGACCATTTGTTTGGTTTACATAGGAGCTTAGCTTAAAGTGACTTCTCAAACCAACACGATGAGGAACACTTTTCCCCCTCGATTAGGATAGATACTCAGGGAGCACCGCTTGCGGATCAAAACCCACCCATCGAATTGACTCGATCCCTTTAAATCGTTTCGCCATGACCCGCAACGCGTCGGGGTTGTTATCAATCAAAATAAATCGTCTGCCCCACTTATAGGCAGCTTCTCCAGTTGTGCCACTGCCGGCAAAAAAATCCAAGACGACGCCGCCCGAAGGGCTCGAGGCACGGACAATACGCTCCAAAATACCGAGCGGCTTTTGAGTGGGGTAACCTGTCTTTTCACGAGCATTGGTCGGGACAATGGTGTGCCACCAGGTATCTGTGGGTGTCTTGCCTCGTTGGGCTTTCTGCGGCCCCACCAGCCCCGGTGCCATGTAAGGAATCCTCTCGATATCCTCATAATTGAACAAGTACTTTTTGGGGTTTTTTACATACAATAGGATATTGTCATGTTTTGGAGGCCACTTTCTTTTCGTACGCCCTCCAAAATCATACGCCCAGACAATTTCATTCAGGAAACACTGCCTTCCGAAAATCGAATCCAACAGAATTTTACAATAATGTACCTCTCGGTAGTCAATATGAAAATACAGCGAACCATGCTCCGCTAGCAAACGATGAGCCTCCCGCAGACGGGGTGCCAAAAAATCCAGAAAATCATCGAACCAATCCAAATAAGCCTTTGTCCCTATCGGGATCGTCTGGTATCGCGCCCCCTGAAAACCAACACGATCTCCATTTTCCGCCCGTACCGTCCGAATTTGAGTACGCAGTTGCACTTTTCTGGTGTTAAAAGGAGGATCAATATAGATCAGATCGACCGATTCCGAAGCTAACTCTTTCAAGATAGGCAAGTTATCGCCAAAGTAAATCACATTCTCCATCAAGGGAGATTATAACCGTTCGAGATTAATTTGAATTGCTTTCCTCTATCCACCTTTCGACAGAGCTAACCTATAAATCCCTTCAATTGCAGCGATTCGGCAAAATGGCAAGCAACAAAATGATTAGGGGAGATTTCTCTCCATTCTGGACGTGATTCGGCACACAACGCCTGAGCATACTGACAGCGAGGATGGAATGCGCATCCCGAAGGAGGGTCAATTGGGCTAGGAATTTCACCACTAAGCTTGATCGGCCGCATCTTGACCTTCGGATCTGCCTCTGGAATCGAAGACATTAAAGCTTCAGTGTAAGGGTGCAAAGGATGCTGAAATAATTCTTGAGTTGCTGCCAGCTCAACCAGATTACCCAAATACATCACCCCCACCCGATTACAGATATGTTCTACAACACTGAGGTCATGCGCAATAAAAAGATATGTTAATCCGAATTCGGCTTGCAAATCTTTCAATAAATTCAGGATTTGGGCTTGGATAGAGACATCAAGCGCCGAAACAGGCTCATCACAGACAATGAATGATGGTCTAAGGACTAAAGCTCGAGCGATACCAATTCGCTGCCGTTGCCCTCCACTAAAGGCATGAGGATAACGGCGCAAATGTTCAATACTCAATTGACAACGCTTTGCCGTCTCGATGACTCGTTGGGATACTTCTTCTCCTTTTGCTGATTTGGTGGCGACCAAGGGTTCTGCAATGATATCGCGCACGGTCATCCGGGGATTGAGCGACGAATAAGGGTCTTGAAAGATCATTTGGGCATGTTTTCGGAATTCCCACAGCTCCTTTTTGGGTAAGGTTGTGATATTCATTGTCCCCACATCGGGTAGGTGGTAAAGAATCTCCCCGGCGGTAGGCGCATAGCCTCTCAAAAGCAACCTTCCCGTCGTTGTCTTTCCCGATCCACTTTCTCCAACTAATCCTAATGTCTCACCGCGAAATACTGTAAACGAGAGATCATCCACTGCCCGGACGAATTTCTTAGTAAACCCAAAGGTTCCTCGTCGTACCGGGAAAAATTTTCTCAAGTTTTTGACTTCCACTAAAACTGGCTGCTCCTTCTGCATCGAGCTACTCCCATAAGCGTATTTGTTCAATCGGAATAAAGGTGACAACTGGCTAGATGACCATTGCCGAAGTCCACCTTGGGAGGAACCTGGGCTTCACAGATTCCCTGAATGATGCGGCTACAACGAGGGTGAAAGGGACAACCTTTTACTCTTTCAAAAGGACTGGGAATATTGCCCTCAATTGCAACCAGACGATCCTTCTTTTGACCCGTTATTTTTGGAATCGCATTCAATAAATCTATCGTATAGGGGTGCTTGGGATCATGGAAAATGTCCATCACACTTCCATGCTCAACGACTTTACCAAGGTACATTATCGAAACCTCGTCGGCAATTTGCGCAATTACCCCTAGGTTATGAGTGATGAACATAATACTTGAGCCAAAATCTAGACGCAAATTTTGCATCAAATCCAACATTTGGGCTTGAATGGTTACATCCAACGAAGTTGTCGGTTCATCCGCTATGAGTAAGGATGGGTTGCAGATCAGTGCCATGGCGATCATCGCTCGCTGGCGCATGCCTCCAGAGAATTCATGGGGATATTGGTGAACCCTAGTCGAAGCGTTCGGTATCCCCACCCTTTCCAGCATCTCGATCGTCAACCGAAGGGCTTCTTTTCGTGATACATCCCGATGCATTAACAATGCCTCACTAATCTGGTCTCCAAGGGTATGATAAGCAGAAAACGATGTCATCGGCTCTTGGAAAACCATCGAAATTTCCCCCCAGCGGATTTGACGCATCAGATCGCTGGCAGGGTCTATTTGAGCTAAGTTGATCACCTGCTCACTACCATCAGCAGTCCCATACTTTGTTCGCAGCCAGATTTCCCCCTCCTCAATCTTGCCGGGGTCGGGGATAATGCGCAAAATACTGCGAGCGGTAATACTCTTCCCGCAACCGCTTTCACCAACCACTCCTAAAACTCTTCCCCGTTTGATGCTCAGGTTGACTCCATCCAATGCCTGGACTGTACCTTCATCAAGAGGAAAGACCACCTTTAAGTTTTGGATTCGAATCAGTTCATCAGGGTTTAGCTGCATCGTCAACCTCTCAATGAGAATAGGGATCGGCCGCATCCCGCATTCCATCCCCAACCAAGCTGAAGGCAAGGACACTAATGACAACAAAGACTGCCGGGATAAACAACCAAGGATGTTGTTCAATCGCTTTGACATTCTGGGAAGCCTGTAATAGAACCCCCCAAGAGACAACCGGCTCTCGAAGACCCAATCCAATAAAGCTCAAGGTCGTCTCGCCGAGGATCATCGCCGGAAAAGACACGGTTAAATCTACGATGATATAACTTAAAAATGCGGGCAGCATGTGTCGCCAGATGATTCGCACGTCACTGCTGCCGGCAATCCTCGCCGCAAAAACGAAATCTTCTTCCCGCATTGAAATCAATTTTCCCCGCACCCGCCGCGCCAATGTCGTCCAGGTTATGAAGCCCAAAATAATCGTCACAGTAAAGTAAACCCTCAAGGGAGACCATTCTTTGGGCAGGGCTGCTGCGAGGGACATCCACAATGGAAGCGTCGGGATGGAACGAATAAACTCGATCAAACGTTGGATGACATTATCGAGAAAGCCCCCGAAGTAACCAGATAGGCCGCCCATTAATAATCCTACTACAAAGGAAATGACGACTCCGATTAAACCAATCGAGAGAGAGGTACGGGTTCCATAGAGGGTGCGGCTGAACACATCCCGTCCCAAATTATCCGTGCCAAAAAGATGAATAAATCCATCTTCAACAACAAAAAGGTGAATATCCGTTCGGATGATGCCCCACAGTTTGTAAGGCTCTCCCCTCCCAAACAATTTGATTTTACAGATTACATCCCGGTCCTCAGTGGGAACAAGCTGCATTGTTTCTCTATCAAATGAGGTTTCTACGCCGTACACGAATAATCCTTGAAACTCACCCTCGTCATCGAAGAGATAAATTTTCTGGGGTTTTCCAAAGATATAGTTCGAATTGCGGAATTGAGGTCCATAAGGTGCAAGAAATTCGCAGAAAACCATAATGAGAAGAAAGAAAGCTAATACCACCGACCCAACGATTGCCATGCGATGGCGTCGAAACTTCCACCACATAAGCTGGAATTGTGTGGCGGTATAGTAGGTTTCTTTGGTGGTGTCGATCTCCCCCCCTTCTCTGCTATTGCGGAGAGACTTGAGGAAAGACAGATTCCCCCCTTTCATTGGGCACCTCCCGTTAGGCGAATCCGTGGATCAAGTGCGGCCAATAAAATATCTGACAGAAAGGTGCCAATAATCGTAAGAGCGGAATAGATGAGCAGAATTGTGCCAGAAAGATAGATATCTTGGTTGATTAAGGATTTCAAGAACATTGGCCCAATATCGGGCAAAGATAAGACCGTTGCGGTGATTGGTGAACCGGAAACGATGGTGGCTAATTCCCAACCAATCGTGCTGACTACGGGATTTAAAGCGGCACGGACGGGGTACTTCCAAATTAGTTTTCCTTCTGGTAAGCCCTTCGCCCTCGCAACGGTGACGTATAGTTGGTTTTTCTCATCCAGCATGGT
>CAKZNJ010000050.1 GCA_937129505.1 uncultured Anaerolineae bacterium
ACTCTAAGCCAAGAGCTGCTAAAAGAAAAACGGGGATGATTGCACCAGAAGTGCGGTTCAAGATCGGATTTTCATCGGGAAAGGCGAGCGATAAGATTGAGGGAAGCATCAGCATTGGGATGGAAACGAGCAGAAAAAGATCTACCCATTCGAAGCGGCGCAGATAACGGAGTAGGGCTAACAGCGCGCCGATAAAGAACAAGGCGGCAGAAACGACGCTCAAAGCTGGCCGCCCCGGGATGGAAACCACCCATACACTGCCGTTATTCCAGAAAAACATCATGGATGCTTTCCACAGATTTTCAAAGAAGATTTGCAGTGCGGGTCGGTCAAGGGGTTTTTCGAGGTCGCCGAAGCGGGTTAGACCGCGATAAAAAACGATTTCTGGATTTTGAAGGGTGTATCGCAGCAGAGGCAAAAAGACGA
Organism: uncultured Anaerolineae bacterium; assembly: GCA_937129505.1. Lineage (GTDB taxonomy): Bacteria > Chloroflexota > Anaerolineae > Anaerolineales > UBA4823 > NAK19. The sequence goes on from CAKZNJ010000050.1 coordinate 427, forward strand.
TCAAGGAGACAATGGTCACGATCATCAAGCCAATGATCAAGGCGCGACGGCTGTGCGGCGTGGCTTGATGCAGGAGCGCTAAGGCGATCGCAGCGACAACAACGAAGGGGACAATCCGAAAGGGGGAATAACCGTGCAACCCCAAACCTAAAAATAAACCACACAAGATAAAGTCTTTGGGATTCGGCCGCCGCAAAGCCCGAATCAGATAATAGAGGGTAGGAGCGACAAATAAAGGGTAAAGACTAAAGCGCAAACCTACCCGCGTGATCACATTGAGCCAGTAGGAGACGCCAGCCAGCGTCATGGCAATCAAGCCGACACGAGGGTTGGCAATCTCCTTACCAAGGAGGTAAATGTAGAGCAAAGTAACCAAACCAGCAATGGCTGTGCCAAGTTTCAGGCTCAGGAAGCTCAAACCAGTGCCGAAGAGTTCTGCCATGGCGGCGGTGAGAAACATTTGGAAAGCTTCGCGACCGGTGTTGCGGGGATAAAAGATGTGCCACTTGCCATCCAACACATCGGCGACATCCAGCAGCTTTTCAGCATGATCGCTCACCATTTCGGGGGGGACATCAGCCAAGCGGTAAAAGCGGAAAAAGAGCAAAACGAGAACGGTTAGGAAAAGCAGAAGATTCCAGCGCGTAATCCGCACCTGCCATACCCCCCTTCGCCACCACTCGACAACGGCTGTGAGCCATTCGAGGCGGAAGATGCTGAAGGGATAAAAGGCGCGAGCGGTTAGCCAGATCGATATTCCCCAGATGATGAGGTTTAAGGTGTTGAAATCGCCTCCACCGAAGGCGAGAAAAGCCAGCGCAGCGCTAGCTAGGGCGGCCGCAAAGGCTGGTAAGTGGATGCGAAAGGTGCTTTCCCCTTCCGCTGGGAGGGGAAGGGAGGGTAGAGAAAGGTAAGATTTAAGGCTGGAAAAGAGCAGCACGGCCGCGGCGATCGTATAGAAGAGGCTGCCGAGCAGGGCGTCTGGGTTGGGTGGCTCCAGCGAGGCTTGGGCAAACAGGGCAATAATCAAGCAGGATAGACTGCTCAAAAGCGCCAAGCGTTCCGTCCGCGCAAGACGGCTGGGCAGAGAAACCATTTGCTCGCTACCGATCGCTTGCGAAGGGGGGGCTGGAGAGGGCATCTCTGCCTGTGTTGAGGGGACTGCAGCCGTGGAGCTCTGGCTCGCTACTGCCTGATTTTCTATCGCTGGCGCCTGTGCGCTCACCTCGGTTGGGGGGGCTAACTCGGGCGAACGGGAGGGTTCAACCGTGTTCGCTTGCTTTCTCTGTTTTAGCAGGGCAGGCAGACGCCGCCAGTCTTTCAATAATGACTTGACGTAATCGAGGAGGTTGGGTTCTTCCACGTATCCGCTTCTCACTCCACAGAAAGAATATCTAAATGATACATCAAGCTGCATCAGCAGACAAGGCGTCCTTTGAGTGAACATGGTAAAATGACATTTACGCACGGGAGATTAGAATGGAATTTCAACATATCTATTTACTCGCTGTTATCATCGCTGCGATTCTCTTATTTTCACTCGAAATTTTCTCAATTGATGTCATTGCTTTATCGGTGCTGCTCAGCTTGATCGTCGGAGGGGTGCTACCCCTCGACGAGGCGTTTATCGGCTTCGGCAGCGAGACGATTATCATCATCGTTGGCTTGCTGATTCTAACGGCTTCTCTGGTGCGCAATGGGGTGATCGAGCTGATAAACGCGCGCCTCCTGCGCAACGTGCGCGGCGACTCGACGCGTCTGACCCTGCTCCTTATGGCAATCGTCTCGACCATTAGCGGCTTCATGAGCAATACCGCTGCGACTGCCCTGTTTATCCCCATTGCCAGTGGCGTGGCGCGGCGCACCAACACCGCCTTGTCTAAGGTTCTAATGCCCATTGCTTACGCCGCCATCCTTGCCAGCTCGGTCTCCCTATTTGCTTCTTCTACCAATGTTGTTGTCAGTGGGTTGATGCGCCAGTATGATCTGCCCGCGCTGGGCGTTTTCGAGTTGACGCCAGTTGGTTTACCCATTGTCGTGATCGGTTTGATTTATATGGGTTTCATTGGCATCCGCTTGATCCCCTTACGCCAAACACCGCTCCGCTTGAGCGAAGAATTTGGGTTGCGTTCTTATCTAACTGAGATTGTCGTGTTACCTGATTCCCCCCTAGTGGGTATGACACTTCGGGAAGCAGATTTAGGCGCCCAACTGGATGTCAATGTGGTTGCTTTACTGCGCGGTAAGCAGCAAATCAATGCTCCCGATGCCTATCAGACCATTCATGCCAATGATATTCTGCTTGTTGAAGCCAGTCGCGATCGCATCCTCGGTGTTAAGGACGCCAAAGGGTTAGAACTGGCGCCGCAAGCCGCTTTTTCGAATCACGAATTAGACCAAATAGAAATGCGCTTGTATGAAGCTATCATCCTGCCTCGCTCCTATTTAATCGGCCGAACCCTACGAGGAGTGAATTTGCGCAGTCGTTTTGGAGTGAATGTCTTGGCAATTCACCGCCAAGAAGAAACGCTAACCCAGAAATTGAGTCACATTGTGTTTCGCCTCGGCGATGTGTTGTTGATCCAGGGAGATCGCGAGGCAATCGCCGCCTTGGAGAACAACTTTTTCCTGCGCATTCTCAACCCTGTCGAAGAGCGACAAATCGACACAAGGCGGACGCGCTTGAGTGTGTTGATCTTCGCCGGCGTTATATTGGCGGCCAGCCTCGGGTTAGCGCCGCTCTCGGTGGCGATCTTGGCGGGGACGATATTGACCTTTCTTACCCGTTGCCTCACCCCCGAAGAAGCTTATCGCGAGGTGGAATGGAAAATTGTGATTCTAATTGGCAGTATGCTTGCCCTCGGTATGGCTATGGAGCGGAGCGGCACGGCCGCTTTTCTCGCTCAGCAGTTGGTTCAATGGATAGGAGATGCCCATCCGCTGTGGTTGCTGAGTGGTTTTTTCTTTTTGGCGATGATCCTAACCCAGCCGATGTCCAATCAAGCCGCCGCAGCGGTTGTCCTACCGATAGCTATTCAAACCGCCTTGCAGTTGGGTCTGAATCCCAGAGCCTTTGCTGTTATGATTGCTATAGGTGCCAGCACCTCGTTCATTACCCCATTGGAGCCAGCTTGCTTGATGGTCTATGGTTTAGGCCATTATCGCTATTTTGACTTTGTAAAAGTCGGTCTTTTACTGACGTTTTTAATTTTTTGGGTGGCCATTTTGTTGGTGCCGATCATCTGGCCGCTATGGTAGAGGGGATAACCTAGGTGCTTGGATGTTGGGGCGTCTCCATCTCCGCGGCGGGGAGGACGATGGTAAAGGTCGTACCTTCCCCCAACGTCGATTCAACCCAGATGCGCCCTTGATGATCTTCCACAATTGACTTGACGATAGTCAGACCTAGCCCCGTGCCGCTGATGTCTTCAGGAAGGTTGCTTGCGCGATAAAACTTATCGAAGATATACGGCTGTTCGGCAGGTGGAATGCCCACTCCACTGTCCCAAACCTGCAGGATCAACTGGCTGTCTTCCTGCCACATTCGTATCCCTAATTTGCCCTCTTTCGGGGTGTACTTAATGGCGTTGCTGATCAGATTGGCGATCATCTGCTGGAGGCGCACGGCATTCCCCCAAATGAGCGGGATCGAAGATGAAATATCCATCTGTAGTTTTTGTCCTTTTTCGGTGAGAAAACTATTGAAGTTTTCGACGCTCTGACGCAGCAGCGGACGAAGATCGATTAGCTCCTTGTGGGCATCCAGCCCGGCCTCAATACGCCCAAGGTCTAAGAGATCGCTGATTAAGGCAGTTATTCCCTGCACGCTGGCTTGGACGCGTCTGATGAACTCTTGTTGGCGTTCATTCAGCGAGCCGACTCTACCGATGAGCTCAGTATATCCTAGTATCGCCGTGAGCGGCGAACGCAGATCATGAGAAACGGCACTAACGAACTCAGACTTTACCCGATCCAGCTCTTTCAAGTAAGTGATGTCGTGCATGGTCACGGCCAAGCCGACATCTTCGATCGGCGTCAATTGACAGTTCCAGATGCGTCCATCTTCCAAACGGATTTCCCCTCCTTTTACCCACTGGGAAGCTGGCCGCTTCAACATAAAGATCAAATCCTGATTGGAGATGACATTTTCAATCGGTTTGCCCAAGCAATCTGGCTCGTTTAGGCCAAAGGCTTCTAAACAGGTGGCGTTGATCAGGAGAATGCGCTGTTCCTCATCCAGGACTAGCACCCCGTCGCGCACGTTTGTCAAGATGGTGTGCAGTTTGTGCCGTTCACGCTCGTTAGCTGTGTAGTAATGGGCGTTTTGAATGGCGATGGCGGCATAATCTGCCAGAGCTTCCAACAGCATCTGGTGATAATTGGTGAACGTTTGCTCGCGCTGACGGTTGTACACCCCTAGGACACCGATGGATTGTTCTCCCATAACCAGCGGGACATAGATGAGCGCGCGCACCAGAAAAGCGGTTTGGATCTTAGTCAGTTCACTGCTTTCTAAAATGACTGCTCTTTGAGTGCGAATGACTTCTCCCAGTAAAGTATCGTAGATCGGCACCCGCAGGATGTTTGTCTTTTGCTCCCCTACCGAATGGGCGGCGCGCAGGATCAAATTGCCATTGTCCTGCTCCAACAGCATGAGATTGCCTTCTTCTGCATCGGTCAACTCAACCGCCGCAATGACCACCTCCTTGAGCACTTGGTCGAGGTTTAGTGAGGCTGAGATTTTTCCGCCGATGCGATGCAACCGCTCGAGGTCTTCCACCCGCTTCTCGAGAGACTGCGTGTGACGAGTGCTCTCTAACTGCACCCACTTTTGCCAGTCTTCCTGACGTTGGACGGCGCGGTTTATGACAAAGAGGGTTTGCACTTGGTCTTCCTGTGCGGTCAGCACCGCTTGAAAACCCTCTTGATAGCGGTTGAGGACTTCGTCTGGTTGAGCTTGTGTTGTCCAATAGATCAGCGGTAGGGTGGGAAACTCTCTCAGAAGCAAACGCAGGGCTTTGGAAGATAGGGAGCGATCAACGATTAAGGCATTGGGCAGATCAGCTTGCAGTTGAGCTTTGAGCTCTGCGTTTTCTCTCAGCCGTTCGACCTGATAGCCAGCAGGTTGTAAGACCTGCACAGTTAGTCGATTGGCGGTGGTGTCATCTTCAAGGATTAGGGCAATTCGTTTTGATCGGACCATGTTCTCTATAGCGATGCAAGAAATGTCCCAGCTTTGTTCAATAATTCAGGTTGGCTTCACATTTCGCAAGCCCCTCTTGAATTTGAAGCAACTGGTCACGAAGATTGAGCAGCCATTGTCGTTGGCGGTTAGTTAGGATGGCGCCTTCTTCCGCAAGGAAGCCGCTAAAAGCGGTTTGAACCGCATGCATTTTTTCGAGGGTGGAGAGCAATTGCGCTTTGATTTGGCGGTTTTGTTGATTCTGTTGGGATTTTAGCAAACGTTTCTCGATAGTGCGAATCAGTTGCAGGTTAACGAGGGCGATGGCTGTGTAGTCAACCACCGCTTCGGCGAGCGATTGCGCGTGAGACTCGAAAGGCTGGGCTTGTTTGCGCAATAGGATGAACATCCCGAGCACTTCGTTTTTAGTTTTGAGAGGCAGGATCAAAGCAGATTGCCCGTACTTCGACAGGATAAAGGGCTTGAGCGGCTCGCCGTAGATCGCGAGCGGTTCACCAGATTCTGCTACCAGCGTTGATACGCCGTCATCCCAAGCCCGATTCAGATAGGTTTCGAACTCGGCAGGAAAGTGAAGGTAGGCACGTAAAAGGTAAGTATGCCCTCGATCGGAGCGCAGCAGAACGAAACCGCGTTCGGCATTGCTCAGGAAAAGACTGCTTTTCAAGGCGGTTTCAAGTAATTGTTTGGGATCAGTCAAGGAAGTGATGGCTTTGCTAGCGTTGATCAGAGCGGTCAAATCGTTCACCTGCTTTTCCAGCTCCTGATTCAGGCGAGAAAGCTGGTTGACCAGTGCCTGACGCTCCTGACGGGCGCGCACTTGTTTGAGTACTCTTTCAACTGTGGCGACCACTTCCGTCTCTTGAACAGGCCAACTTAAAAAGTCGGCTGCGCCAAGCCGAAAGGCTTGTAAGATATCGCCTCCTTTGGTCTCTTCGGCAAGGACGATAAAGGGGATATCATAGCCCTGAGATTGAACCGCTACCAATAAGTCTTTGCCAGATAAGCCGGGCAGATGGAGGTTGGCGATGATCAGGTCCGGTTGGAGGCGGCCGATTTCCTGCAGAGCTGCCGAAGCGTGAAGGACGATGTTAACCTGATATCCTAGAGGGCGGAGCGCCTGCCTTGCAATT
>CAKZNJ010000051.1 GCA_937129505.1 uncultured Anaerolineae bacterium
TAGTAACAGTGTAATTGGGATTAGTAGAATACCAGCGGCAATTGTGATTGGATGGCCGATAAGAATTGCTGAATCTAGCCCAATGTAAAACTCACGACCAGCAAAGCGTTTTTGCATAAAGGCTCTTGCCGCTTCCGATAGTGGAGTGAGTCCTTCCATGAAAATGGCTATGATTCGCGGGATGAGCAGCATTACTGCCGCCATTTGAACAGATAGCATCAACACTTTGCCAAGTACCTCATTAAAGGTCAGTCCGGCGGGGTTAATTCCATAAGCGAGGATGCCAAATAGTAATCCCAAAATCGCTCCCATGATTATTGGTTGGCCAAATACGCCAAGACGCTTTTGGATTGCCTCAGAGTCCCAGTAAATGTCTCTTAAGCCGGGAATTTTTTCCACAATCCAATTCAACGCCTTGATAATTGGAACACTGGTAATTGCCCAACCTTGAGGAATGGAAACACCCGGAAGGCGGAAAAATTCTTGGACATTTTTGGCAGTCCAGTCACCAATTAGAAGCGCCACAATGGCATGAATGGCGGCTGCAATAAGCCCAAGGAAAAGGTTGCCTCCTGTTACAAGATAAACAAGAGACCCTGTGAAGGCATAATGCCAGTAGTTCCACATATCAACGTTTAGGGTTTTCGTCCAATTGAGAAGGAGCATAATGAGATTGACACCAAACGCAATGATAAAGACCAGTGAGCCTACTGCAGTGCCAAAAGCAATAGCGGCAGCAACCCCCCACCCTACGTCCAATGAGGTAAGCTGTAGTCCGGTTGCCTTTACCAATGCGTCGGTTGCAGGTCCTAGGGCTTGAAACAGCAGCGTGATAACCAACCCTAGTCCAATAAAACCAACTCCAACGGTGATCGATGAAACAAAAGCTCGACTTACTTTTTGTCCTAGCAGGACACCTAGGATGAAGATAATGATTGGAAGCATTACTGGGGAACCTAGGCCGGTCAAGAAATCAAAAATCGACTTTATGATTTCCATGGTTTGACTCCTCCTTCTTGAGAGAACAAGAATAAAATTGAATAGGGGGTGTGTATATGTATGTTTATTATTTGCTTCGTAAGTATTGTTCTATTTTGTCGATCACCTCCTTATATCCTATGCCAGTTAAAAACGGTATCCCATCCACTACGGGAATGTCTAATTCGTAGGGAACCTGGGCAGTCGCAACGACAACATCGGCGTTTAATGCAAATGAAGGCACTTCGGGAACCCTACACTGAATAATATGTATCTTAAAGCCCCTCTCTTCCAACATTTCCTTAACTTTTATGGCAACGTGGGTAGAGGTAGCAATAGCTGTTCCACAGGCAACAAGGACAGTAAACACTTTATTGGCAAATTCCTCTTTGTTCATACCTTATTCTTGCTCGAAAACATTTCGAAAAGTTGTTTCGAACATCCAAATGTCGTACTCATAAACATCATCAAAGGGAGGAGGAACTACAGTTAGCAAGATTAATTTCTTGTTTCGAATCAGCTCATCAAATTTTTCTGGCAGCTGACCAGGCTTCCCAAATTGCGAATAAACCACAATGATTTCAATTCCATCCAGATCCCTTAGTGTTTCAAGTATTGTTTCTGTCTCAAGGGTTATCGAGCTTGGCTCACAAATTGCAAAAGTATATTTGTCCCCTGCATATGATGCGACATCAATTTGTATCGATGTGCCATTAACGTCTACTTGAGGCAAGATAAAGACATCCTGTGCACCGCGTTTGTAAAGTGACCTGGCGATATAGAAGCGTAGTATGTGACGAAGGTGAATTTCTTCGGCAGAGGGTTTTGGGATGGCATCTCGAAAAGCTGAATAGGTTTCTATGGTGGGGGGAGAAATCTTATATTGAGTAGTAAGCTTGAATTCCACCGGACTGCCTCCTTCTGTCCCGATAGAAAGGTCCCACGCTCAACAAAAAAGAACTTCAGGATGGTGAAACTGAAGGATATAACTGGATTGCGTCTGTTTGATTGTGTTCTAATTATACATTTATTACGTTCGAATGTCAATATTAAATCGCGAACTTGTTGGATGTACTTCCTGAAATAAAGTGGTGATAGGCTGTATGATTTTTATTGAAAACAACAAATGTCCTTTATTATCAGAAAGGTTGGGAAAAGAACATTGGCGATTTATTACATTTTAGGAAAGTAAAACATCTTATTGTCAATCACCGAGGGTTTAATCTCGAAAATGATTAGCATGACAAAGATTTTTCTTAGAGCTAATCACCTTACCGAAAACTCACAAGTTATTAGTATACCGTCGTTCATCGATATTCATTGGATCAGTTTTTGCCGTTGTTCCCTCGGTAAAATTTTCTTTGACATTTTATTTTATCGACCACGACACCTTGACGCGTTTGGAGTGGAGGGGTAAACTTATTTTGCTTTAATCAACCCATCAAAAGATCAACGCCAGCCTGTTGGGTGTTTGCAGGTGGGTTGTCAATCTCGATAGAAAGGAGGCGCACTTCATGCACAATAGTTTGTACACTTCCAAGATTGCTGAGGGAATCTTCCCTTGTCGAAGTGCGCTAATTCATCGGTAGTTAAATCTGTCGGAATATCCAAACAAGGCTGTGGCGCACTGTCACAGCCTTGTTGATTTTTTGGGAGAGAGGATGAATACTTCAACAACTGCACCTTTACCCGCGCTGACGATTACAGACTTCCGCCCAGCCTTGCAGAAAAATCGCCTGCGGGGGCTCTGGAAAATGATGGATGGCTTTCATCTGCCATACCTGCTGGCTACCCTGTCCTTAGCGGTGTCGGCATTAGCTCGCACTGCAACCTTTCTATTATTACGCTTTTTTGCCGACCGTATTGTCGATCCGTCGCTTTCCATTTCCGTTGGCTGGATTGCGCTGGGATTTGTCGGTTTGGCGGCGATGGACGGTGGTTTTGCTTTCCTCTCCGGCCGTTTGGCGGCTTATACTGCCGAAGGGATCACCCGTCGTTTGCGTGATTTTTTGTTCGATCACATTCAACGCTTGAGTGTTGCCTACCATGCTCACACCCCTACCGGCGACCTGATCGAGCGGGTGACTTCCGATGTGGATGCGCTGAGACGATTTTTCAGCGAGCAAGCCATTGGCATTGGGCGGATTCTTTTGCTCTTCCTCATCAACTTTGTGGCAATCTTAAACCTTAACACCAAATTAGGGTGGCTCTCGATCGTGGTGATCCCGTTGGTGTTGGTGGTCTCCCTTTGGTTTTTCAAAAAAGTCACTCAGGCGTATGAAGCTTATCAAGCACAGGAAGCGATCCTTTCGACAACCTTACAGGAAAACTTAAGCGGAGTGCGTGTAGTAAAAGCCTTTGCGCGCCAGGACTATGAGATGGCGAAATTTGAGAAGGATAATTGGAATAAATTTCTCAAAGGGAAAACCTTACTGTTTATGCACTCCCTTTTCTGGCCGCTCTCCGATATTGTTCTAGGATTGCAAATGTTGTTTGGCTTTGTCCTTGCAGCGATGATGGCAATCCGAGGGGAGATCAGTGTGGGCAGTTATCTGGCGTACAATGGACTAATTGTCTGGTTGATCTGGCCAATTCGCAACTTGGGCCGCATCATTGTGCAAACGTCAACAGGGATGGTTTCCTATAGCCGTTTGATGGAGATTGTAAAACAGGAACGCGAAGACCTGTACGGCGGGTTGGTTCTGCCCCAAGGCGACTTAAAAGGCGATCTGGTCTTTGAAGATGTCTGCTTTATGTATGAAGACAGCGAGCAAGAAACTTTGAAGAACATTTCGTTCCGTGTTCGAGCAGGGCAAGCTGTGGCGTTGCTGGGATCAACTGGTTGTGGCAAAACGACACTGGTCAATTTGTTACCCCGCTTTTATGACTACACCGCAGGCCATATTTTCCTAGATGGAAAGGAATTAAAAGGATACCCGCGCGCATACTTGCGTCAGCAAATCGGCATTGTCGAGCAAGAGCCTTTTCTCTTTAGCCGCTCTATCCGCGAGAATATCACTTACGGGGTTGGCCGTCAGGTTTCCCAAGAAGAGGTTGAGCAAGCAGCCAAAGCAGCCGCTTTGCATGATGCCATCCTGTGTTTCTCGGATGGGTACAATACTCTAGTCGGTGAAAAGGGGGTGACGCTTTCGGGTGGACAGAAACAGCGCTTGGCTATTGCGCGGGCGATCCTGAAGAACCCTCGTCTGCTTATCCTAGATGACTCGACCTCCGCAGTCGATATTGAGACGGAAGCCGAAATTCGTCAGGCGATTCAGCAGCTTATGCAGGGACGCACCACTTTTATTATTGCTCATCGCATTCAATCGGTGATGGATGCCAACCTTATCCTCGTTTTAGATAAAGGTGAGATTATTCAACGAGGGACACATGAAGAGCTACTTGCTCAGGAGAATGGGATGTATCGCCGAATCTATGAGTTGCAAACCCGTCTGGATGAGGAACTGGAACAAGAGTTAATAAAGGTTAGTTAGCGGAAGAGAAGTAAATCGTGTGGAAACAACGGAGAAAATAGATGAGTGATGAAATCATTGAACTCGAGGAAGAAGAATATACCTCCCCCTTGACTTTGCCCGTTATTCGACGCATTGGGGAGCTGTTGAAACCCCATTGGCTTTGGGTGATTGGCTTCTTTGTCACGATCGCTTTGACCTCATGGCTGGATGCCTATTTCACGTTCATCAACAAACAATTTGTCGATCAGGGAATCAGTCTCAAAGACCCGCTTCGCTTGATGAACTTGGCAACTTTATATGGGGGGTTGATCCTGATTCAGGCAGTGTTTGTTTTTGCCTTTATTTACCTTGCCGGTGTCTTAGGTGAGCGCATTCAATATGATTTGCGTAAGATGCTTTTCAATCACCTTCAAAAGTTATCCCTTTCTTTCTACTCCCAAAATGCAGTTGGGCGGCTGATGGCTCGGGTTACTTCTGACACCGGCAGGGTCTCCGATTTGGTTACCTGGGGAATTGTGGACGTTACGTGGGCGGTGATGAACATTACTACCTCGGCGGTTTTTATGGCGATCATCAATTGGAAGCTGGCGTTGGTTGTGCTGGCATCCATCCCAATTATGGTCTTTGTTGCCGTTGAGTTCCGTAAGCGGATTCTGGTCGAGTTTCGCCGCAGCCGGCGGGCTAACAGTAAAATAACGGGGGCGTTCAACGAAAACATCCAAGGGGTGCGTGTGGTCAAAGCCCTCTGCCGTGAGGATCAAAACGCCCGTGAATTTCAACGATTGACAACGGAGATGTACCATGCTTCTTATCGGGCAGCGTGGCTTTCCGCCCTCTTTCTGCCCAGTGTGCAAATTATTGCTGCAGTGGTATTGGGTATCATCATCGGCTACAGTGGTGCACAAATCCGCAATGGCTTGATTACCTTAGGGGGGATTAACGCCTTTGTTTCTTATTTGACTTTTATGATGTGGCCTATACAGGATTTAGCCCGCGTCTATGCTGAAATGCAACATTCAATTGCCTCTGCCGAACGGATATTTAAGCTAATGGACACTGCACCCGAGGTGCGCAATCGCCCCAATGCTGTTCCCGCCCAAACCCTGTTGGGCGAGATCGAGTTTGATCATGTAGATTTCAGCTACGATGATCAAACGCCGGTTATCAGAGATTTTTCACTTCGGGTGCGAGCAGGGGAAATGATTGCTCTGGTCGGGCCAACAGGTGGAGGGAAGACAACCATTGTAAACTTACTCTGCCGCTTTTACGAACCGACGCGTGGGGTGCTCCGCATCAATGGCCACGATTACACTGAGTATACACTTGAATCAATCCACTCAAAAATTGGGGTGGTTCTCCAGACTCCCCATCTCTTCTCTGGAAGTGTGAAGGAAAATATCCGTTACGGACGCTTGGATGCAACGGACGGAGAGATTATCGAGGCGGCCAAACTAGCCGGCGCACATGATTTCATTGTGACGCTTGAGAAAGGATATGATCAAGAGGTAGGGGAAGGCGGCAACTTGCTTTCTGTCGGCCAGAAGCAATTAATCAGCCTGGCGCGAGCTGTTTTAGCCAAACCGGAGCTTTTTATCATGGATGAAGCGACTTCCAGCGTGGATACGCTGACGGAAGCTTTAATCCAGAAAGGGATGGAAGCGCTGATGAGAGGGCGCACCTCTTTTATCATTGCCCATCGCCTCAGCACGATTCGGCGCGCAGATCGCATTCTATTTATAGAAAATGGGCAAATTGTCGAACAAGGCACTCACAGCGAATTGATGCGTGCTCGCGGCCGTTATTATCGTTTGTATACCCAACAGTTCCGGCGCGAGATGGAGCTACAAGCCGGTTTGGTTGAGAGGTAACAGCTCAATGACGCAATCCTGACGAGTAAGTGTCTAAATGATCAAAACCCTCTACAAAACAGGATGGAAATTAAACGATTCTTGTTATAATCACTATATAAGGAAATTAAGATGAGTTTTACAGTCAGTGATTATCGCGATTTGCTGCGACTGCTCGCTGAACATCCGGAGTGGCGCGAGGAGTTGCGCCGCACCTTGTTTAGTGAAGATTTTTTGGTGTTACCTCAGATTGTTCGCGAGCTTGTAGAAGCGCAAAAGCGCACCGACGAACAGATTCGTGAGTTGGTCAAAGCTCAGCGGCAAACCGAGGCGCGGGTGGACGAGCTAACGCAGCGGCTGGATGCTCTGACCCAACGCGTGGAAGAACTCGCTGAAGCGCAAAAGCGCACCGAGCAACGGGTGGAAGAACTCGCTGAAGCGCAAAAGCGCACCGA
>CAKZNJ010000052.1 GCA_937129505.1 uncultured Anaerolineae bacterium
TCCTCCCTTATCCCCTTAGGAGCGCCTATCTGAAAAGGAGTCGACATTGTCTCCGTGTACTTCTTTCTGAAGATAAATATTCTGAAGCAAGTTTTCCAAACCAACCGCCAAATCGTGACGCCCATCGCTACGCGCCTGGCGGATGTTTAACTCTAATAAAGCGGGTATCAATTCATCAATTTCATCCAATCTCTCGGCAACTTTTAACGCAGGATGGGGGCTATGAATAATCTCATCCAGAAGCTGCGCTGCTCGTTGCACATCCTCATCCGTGATCGCTGAGGGGCGGTTGGCTAACTGCTCCAACAAGTCAACTACCTGTTTAGGGGCACTGAACGCAATTGGATTGCCAAGGGGGCGAGAGGAAGCTGCGTCCTTGCCTTGCGCTTCCATGGAAACTTCCACCTGCGCCAGATTGATCCGGCGCACCACCTTGGGGTCTTGAGGAGCTAATTCCTGAGCTTGCAAGTAGAAGGCAAGAGCCGTAGTAGGGTCTCCATCGGCGAGGTAGCAATCTCCTAGGATCAGATAGGATTCGATATCGGTGGGAAATTCGCGCAAAATCTGGGCAAACACTTGGATCGCCTGCTCAATGCGATTGGCTTCTAGATGCTGTTTGCCCAGAGCCTTGCGTTGCATTAAGTCCAACGACTTTGTTTCCATGTTGATCATTGTCCAAGTTATAAAACGAAAGCCTTAAAGCGTCTATAAAGGAGAGATGAAGAATGCGTAAAGAGAAGCTAAAAGGCGTAGGGCCAGCGGATTTTTAGGTCTAGTTTACTACCTTTTTACCTGCACTTTATGTTACTGGAACAAAAGATGAAATAAACTTCAAAACGTAAGGCCATCTCAAGCAAGTTGTCGATCTCTTAATGCGAGAACGTTCAGATGAAAACTCACCTCTTGCCAACTTCATTGGAAGGTGTTTGGATTATCGAGATTGAATATTTCCAAGACGAGCGGGGTTTCTTCATCGAACCATGGAACAAACGAGACTTTGCAGCAGCCGGGTTCACCGAAGAATTCGTCCAAGAAGGTCATTCTCGCTCCTATTACGGTGTTTTGCGGGGGTTGCACTATCAAGACCTGACAGCCCCAATGGGCAAACTGGTGCGCTGTACGGTGGGACGCATCTTCGATGTTGCCGTTGACTTGCGGGTTAGCTCGCCAACCTTCGGCAAATACTTTGCCATCGAGCTGAGCGCCGAGAACAAAAAGCAGCTCTACATCCCCCCGGGCTTTGGTCATGGTTTTGAGGCTCTGGAGCAATTCGTTGAAGTGCAGTACAAACAAACCGGTTACTATACCCCTTCTGCCGAAGGGACTATCCTATGGAGCGATCCGGATATCGGAATCGACTGGCCCATCAAGACCCCCCTTCTCTCTAAACGCGATCAAAACGGAATGACCTTACGACAATATTTGCAAAAACCGGCTTTCACATAGGGCGATGCAATGAAAATCCTGGTGATCGGAGCGAACGGCCAATTAGGCGGCGATTTGGTGCAAATCTTGAGCGAATATTCCCCTAAGCATCAAGTCATTTCTTTGAGCCATTCAGACCTAGAAATAACCAATCCATCTCAAGTCCAACAAGTACTCAAACAATATCATCCCCAAGTCGTTGTCAACACGGCGGCTTACCATAAAGTTGACGAAGTAGAAAACAACCCAGAGAAAGCATTCGCCGTCAATGCTATTGCGCCGCTCACCCTTGCCCGCCTATGCCGCGAGATGGACGTTGCTTTGATGTTTCTTAGCACCGACTATGTCTTTGGGGGTGAGGAAAACCGCACCAAACCCTACGCCGAAAACGACTGTCCCGCTCCGCTGAATGTCTACGGCATCAGCAAACTGGCCGGAGAAAAATCGATCCAAGCCACTTGGCATAAACACTGGATTGTGCGCACCTCCGGCTTATATGGGCTGCGTGGTGCCTCAGGCAAAGGAGGAAACTTTGTTGAATTAATGTTGCGCCTCGCACACGAAGGAAAGGACATTCGTGTTGTCAACGATCAGCGTCTCTCGCCTACCTTTACCCAAGAACTTGCCCGAGGGCTGCTTAACCTGATTGAAAAAGCCCCTTATGGACTTTACCATTTGACTTGTTCAGGAGAATGCTCGTGGTATGAATTCGCAGTCATGATTTTTGAGCTGGCAGAGTTACATCCAAATCTGCAACCTACCACTTCTGCAGAATTCAAAGCCACTGCCCGCCGTCCATCGTATTCCGTCTTAGCAAACCTAGCCATCAAAAAAGCGGGTATTGCGCCTCTCAAAGATTGGCAATCTGCTCTGGCAGATTACTTGAACCAACGCAAAAAACTAGCTAACCAACCCTGTGGAGGATAGAGATGATTTTAGTCACTGGTGGTGCAGGTTATGTTGGCAGCCTTTTAGTTCCCGAACTGCTTGCTTTGGGCAAACAGGTCAGAGTAGTCGATACCTTGTGGTTCGAGAACCCTCTGCCCCAACACCCCAGTTTAGAATTGATTCGCGGCGATGTGCGCTATGCTCAGGCGGATTGGCTTGACGGGGTCGAAGCGATTATCCACCTGGCGGGTCTATCCAACGACCCCACCGCCGATTTTGCACCTCAACTCAATGCCGAGTGTAATGTGATGGCAACTCAAAAATTAGCCGAGCTCGCCACCAAAAAGGCGGAACGGGAAGCAAAGCCAATTCGCTTTATCTTCGCTTCCTCTTGCTCGGTGTACTACACCGCCACCCCTGAAGCCGAGCTCAATATGCATGGAAAAAGTGAAGATACGCCCGTATCCCCCACTGCCAACTACAGCAAAACCAAGCGTTTAGCCGAACTTGACCTGTTGCGCATCGCAGAACAGACGCCCGAATTCTGTCCAATTATCTTGCGCAAAGGTACTCTCTTTGGACTTTCCCCTAGGATGAGGTTCGATTTGGTGATCAATGTTTTCACCTTGAACGCTTGGAAAAACGGCAAACTGACAGTTTATGGAAGCGGTGAGGCTTGGCGTCCGTTGCTGCATATTCGCGATGCAGTGGATGCTTATATTTACATGCTCTCTGCCCCCCTTGAAAAAGTGCGCAGCGAGATTTTCAACGTGCTCCATAAGAATTATCGCATTTTGGAATTAGCTTTCTGGGTCACAGAAGTGCTTGAGCAAAACCGAGGGGTCAGCATACAGGTCAAGCGAGATCGCAGTGTGCAAAGTGGAGAACGAAGTTATTACGTGCTGGGAAATAAAATCCAGCGTCAGTTGGGCTTTTCACCCGAACGGGGAGCTGCTCAAGCGGTATTAGAAATCTGGGACGCTCTCCAAGCCGGAGCTTTCGGTGATGACCCCGCCAATGATCCGCGCTTCTATAACATCCGTTGGTTCAAGCAAGAATTATTACAACTTACGGGAGTGAATTAAACCAACTAGCGAGGATTCCGATGGCTGAGTCAACCACCTCGATAACGATTCATGATCCTGAAAAAATCAATAGCGAAAAAAAGCTGCTCGATAGGCTTTCAGAGAATGAGCCCATTTTTACTGCCAACGGTGTTAAGGCTCTAAAGTCATCCTCGCTCGAAGAAGCTCCAACAATCACCTACTCCGATCGAACTACTGTATCAACTTCAGAGCAGCCTTCTTACAATGTCCTATTTTACATTGAGCCAATGATGACTTTCCACCGCCCCCTCTTTCACCTGCCATGGTGGAATTTTGCTTACCGGAAAATAAAATCTCTGGAAAATGACCCATTTCACCGCTACTCTTTTCGAGTGATCACTTCCAGAGCAATCAGAGAACACATCCCTGACGTCAAGACATCTTCGGATTTGCTAATCCTCGAAATCGAGAGCGAGGAATTACTCAGACATTTCGAGGGAGACTACCTAAAAGCCAGCCTAGCTTGGTATAACCGACAATTCACTGAACAACAAATCTCCTACACTTCAATGTTAGTTCAGGATAAACTAAAAAAATGGGAGCCGGACATTATCATTTCGTATTCTCCAGCGCCCTTCCTTCAACAGGCTTATCCGAAAGCCTTCGTTCTATACAGCGAATATGGAATGACCTCCCGTCCCCCTTTTCCAGAAAGTTTTTACTTTGATCCACTAGGTTATTATAAGTACTCTTTTCTGAGACGTTATCCAGACCGAATTCGATCAACCCACTTCTCAAAAGAGGATCACCAGGCACTAGAACTATACCGCAAATACTTCACCTCACTCATCGACCAACGCAACCCCTATAAGCCTTTAATCAACAGCTTGCTCGCTAAATTCAATCACTTGATTTTAGTCCCTCTGCAAGCTTCGCAGCATTGTTCGTTTGACGGGAATTGCCATTTCTTATCTCAATTCCATATGATGGAATACGTCCTAACCAACACGCCCGATAGTATCGGAGTCATATTTACCTCACATCCAGATTTTCCTGTTTTCACTCCAGACCTACTTGCCTATTTACAAAAGCGGTACCCTCATTTTATCTATTTTGAAGAGCTTGAATACTTTAGCTCGGCATCTCAATACTTGATTGGATATGTGGATGCCGTTGCCTCTGTTTCATCGATGGTCGGATTACAAACCCTAATTTGGCAAAAGAAGCTCATCGCTCTGGGAGATTCGCATTTAAACTTTGTGGCTGATGCCACTTCATTAGGTCAAATCAGCACCTTACTATCCCAAGAAACGCCTAATAGAGACAATGTACTCTTGTGGTTATTAAGCCATTACTTTGTTCCCCTTTCGTACGTACAAGACCCAATTTGGTTCGGCGGCTTTTTGGAAAGAGCATACCGCTTGCACTTGAGCGATTCAGGTATAGAAGAATTCTATACACAAATCGATCATGTTCCTACAGTAATTGAGCAAATCATTAAAAACTCAAACCCAGTGATTCCAATCGTAAAAAAGGATAAATTCTCAAAATCTAGTTACCTTCAGTTGTATAGCAGATCCGGGGAGGAGGACTATTCAGAAGAAAATTCTCTTGTAGCTACTATCCCTTCTGATAAATGGCATAGTTATTATTTTTCCCTTTACCCGAAAGACAACGAGAACCTTCACCTACGGATCGACCCATGCAATCACGCGGCATTGATTGAAATTCGGCAAATTTCAATTCGGGAGCAAAGCACAAAAAAAGTTATTTGGCAGGCAGATGGTTCCACTCCATTCAAAGATGTCACGATCGCTGGAACAGCGATAAAACTCATTTCACCGTCTGATTCTTTGCTCCTCTTTAGTTATGAGAATGATCCCCAAATCATTCTCTCTCCTCTACCTTCAGGTATAGATTCTGGAATCGAGCTCGAAATCGCAATGAAGGTGAGCAACGATTTTACAGAAGTGAGCAAGTATCTCTCCTCACAAGAGCAATCTCTTCGGTCACAAAGACTGACAAAATCAGCTCTTGAGCATCCCGAAAAATCATCTTATGTCTTATCGATGATAAATTTTGTTATAGAGTGTTTGGTAAACAAACGATACCGATTCGCCAAAGAAGCCCTAGCCATTGTTCTGAATTACGACCCCAATAATCCTGAAGCTCTAGTCCTGCTCGATTATTTGTTTCGGCTTTCTCGATTGAGTCCAACATCGAATATTTACGATGGAAACGGATTGATAGCATCCAATTTGGATGCCCCGCTTAATGGTGAGGTCGTGAAAGGAGTTATCGATGTGTATGGATGGTTTTTATCTGATCAAGATTCGTTATGTTGGAATATTCAAGTACTAGTCGATCGTAAGAATTGTAAGCTATCGATTGAACGAGGAGAAAGAGAAGATGTCTTAGAAGCGCACAATGCTTACAGAGAATATAATCCTTTCCCTGGCTTTGGAACAAAGCTAGACACAACCCAATGGCAAGATGGTGAACATCAACTTACTATAATCGCTTTTAATGAGTCTACTGTTGAACAAATTGCAAGTCTAAAATTATTTTTCGCCAATGATAACAAAACCCTTTGATTTGAGAACTAGGATGTGGCAATATGGAAAGCTTGGTGCAGTTTACACTCTACACGAGTTCAAAAGGCAACTACTTTTTTTATGAAATCAGAGACTTAATCAAGGCTGGTTTAGAGCATGCAGGCTTTTCAGTGCAGATCGCAGATGAAAATCAAGGTTTCCTAGATCGTTCCTCTTATCACCTAATTCTTGCTCCTCATGAGTTCTTTTACCTTGGTAAAGGAGAAAACCTAAGAGAGCAAAAGTGGCCTGAACGAGTGATTATGATCAACACCGAGCAACCCTCTACAAAATGGTTTGCGCTGGCATTTGACTTGTTTTCAAAAGCTTACCGAATTTGGGACATCAACCACTGGGCAGCAAAAGAAATCAACGAACAAGGTATTCAAGCAGATTACCTACCTCTCGGATACGTTTCAGATTTTTCTCTTTTCCAAGATATCACCCCCTTACCTGAACATCCAGGCACACTTTCTTTGCCTAAGGCCATTCGAGAAAACTCATTTCTCGGCAAATCTTTTATCAATCGGCCAATTGACCTGCTATTTATTGGTAATCTTTCCCAAAGACGAGAGCAGTTTTTTGCATCTATGGGCCGCCTTCTGTCTCAATACCACTGCTATTTTCACTTTAGCGATTCTAGTTGCCCAATCTTAGCCGGTATTAACACTTTTATGAATACTCCAACTGTCATCGGACTTTGTCAAAGAGCGAAAATACTCCTGAATATCCACCGCGGCAACGATTTGTACTTTGAGTGGCAAAGAATAGTGATGCAAGGCATTTGGCAAAAAATATTGGTCATTAGCGAACCTTGCGAACCAGCCCCTCCTTTCGTAGCAAACAAAGATTATGTTGAAGCTGCTCATGATGAGATTGCGGAGAAAATCTATTATTTTTTATCAACGCCCCAGGGAAGGACGGAAGCACAACACACCATTGAGCATGCCTACCAAACCTTAACAGAAAACTGCCGAATTGATCAAGTGCTTAGCGAGCTAGTTGCTAAACTTTGATCATCCCTTAAGAGGAAGGTGACCTCGATGAAGTACTCTAAAGCAATCCAAAATGACGTTTCAAATTTAGAAGTAATCTACTCGCACGATCAAGGGTATACGTCACCCGTATCGGTTATTGTAAGTCTTTACAATTATCAACAATATATCGAAGAATGCCTTGAATCCGTAAAAAGGCAAACTCTCAAATCAATTGATCTGATAGTAGTAGACGATTGTTCAACAGATAACTCGGTCTCAATTGTGAAGAAATGGATGCAACAGAATCGTGCACGATTCCAAAACTGCTGCCTTTACCGTCATAAACAGAATAAGGGGCTGGCACAGACACGAAATTCGGCATTTATGAAAGCCCATACACCATTTGTCTTTGTACTGGATGCAGATAATATTCTGTATCCCCGATGCCTAGAAAGGCATCTCGCTGTCCTTAGTGAAAGTGAGGCTAGTTTTGCTTATAGCTATTTGGAAGTTTTTGGAGCGACAAAAGGACTACAAAATGCCGTCAGCTGGAATAAGGAAACTCTCCAATACGGCAATACCGTGGATGCGATGGTTTTGATGCGGAAAAGCGCTTGGCAAGAGGCGGGTGGTTACTCGGTGATGGAAGTGATGGGATGGGAAGATTATGATTTGTGGTTCAAGATCAGCAGAAACGGGGGGTGGGGAATCCTTGTTCCAGAAATCCTAGCACGTTATCGTGTCCATTCCAAATCAATGCTTAGGACAGTAACTAATCCAAAAACTGATCGCCTCAGGGAGATTCTGCTAGAGAGTTACCCAGAATTTTTTTACGATCCTTATGTTCGAATAGACATCTTATCAAAAGCTAAACGATTCCAAGAAGCTATACCCTTATGTCTTGAAATTCTCGAAAAAAAGCCCGACGACTTGGAGATCTGGAAGCATTTACTATGGTTGTATCTTCAAACCGGCCAGCTTTCCGAGTACCAGGATACTGCAGTTAAAATGCTATCGTATTCTTCAGAAAGCGTGAACGAGCTTGTCAACAATCCTGATTTAGAGCTCCCCCTATTAAAGACAATTATCCAACAAGCCATTCATGAAAATCCAGATAAAGTTGTCTTGCATCAGGCTCTGGCAAAGGTAAATTTGCTCGAAGGAGAGATTGGACAATGTATCGAAAACGCCAAAATTGCGAGAGAAATCTATCAGAAACAAAAGGAACACATAGAACAATTACTAGAAGCAAATCAAACCGATCTGGCCCTGCCGATCGTACGCCAATGGCTCAGAGAAGAGCCGCAGTCTCGGGAAGCACTATATTACCAAGCGCTCTGTGAAGCTGAGCGGAAAAAGTACTATAGTGCTCTTCGGATATTTGACCAATTAGTCAAGGCTGGAAATCGAGATGCTACTCTATTGGGAAAATACATCGATG
>CAKZNJ010000053.1 GCA_937129505.1 uncultured Anaerolineae bacterium
AATGGCTGCGTGATTGATCGTCGGTTTAGTGGATGAGGAGCTGGCCGGTAGGTAGGCACCATCTCTAAATCGGTTAATTCGCCTAGTCCGTCGATGGGTTTACCCAGTCCATCTAAAACTCGCCCGAGCAGAGATTTTCCAACCGGCGCTTGAAAAGAACTGCCCATCGGAAAGACCGGACTACCGGGCTGGATGCCTTGCATTTCGCCCAAGGGCATCAATAGGATACGTTGGTCTCGAAACCCCACCACTTCTGCAAGGAGTTTACGATTGGAGTTCGATTGAATCTCACACACTTCCCCAATTTGGCAATCCAAACCCGTCGCCTCAATCGTCAACCCCACCACCTGAACGACCCGCCCGGAAAGACGAATCGTATTGACACGGCTCAGAATTGAGTGATAACGAGTGAGGTCTGGCAGGGTTCGAAGATCGCTCATTTTTTCTCTAACGGCCTTTTTCCAAAGTAGTCAACAAAGCCTCTGTGGCGAGTTGGAATTGTGTTTCCACTCGCGCATCTACCGTACCATATTGCCCTTCAATGTAGCAGCCGCCGCGTTTGATCACTTCCGATGGGATTAGTTCTACTTTTTGACCTGCTACGGCACCTTGGAGTTTATCCCAATGGGCGCTCAAAACCGCAGCATCTTCGGGGTTCAGATAGATTCTTAGGTCGCCCAAAGACTTTGCCTGACTGAGAGCACGCGTAAATGCTTGCCCCAAGGTATCTGGGTCAAGCGGTAAACCATCTCCAAAAATCGTTTGGGCAATCTCGATTACCAAGCGTAACATCATCATCTCCCCCTCTTCGAAGAGATTCTCCTTCCATTTTTGAACCTCATCAACGATGGCACGAGCGGCCTTTAGCATTGCTTGCGCCTCAGCATTTGCAGCAGCCTGACCATCCGAATAGGCTTGACGATGGAGGATAGTTGCTTGTTCTTGAGCTTCCTGTAAAATTCGTTCTGCCTCCGCTTGCGCTTGGGCAATAATCCTCTGCGCTTCTGCCCCTGCTTGACGGAGTCGGTTTTCCGCTTGCTGAACGATCTCTCGGCTGCGCAAGTGGTCATGGGTGTTTCCCACCACGCCTTCAATAGCAACGAGCGTTTCGGGTTGCCACAGGGCGACATCACCGTACTTGTCAGTTGACCTCAGTTGGGCGGGATTTGACGAAGTTGAAAACTTGTCTTTGACAATTTCGATCAGTTCAACAAAGTTGCCTTCAGGGTTAAGATTTCGAGCTTCTTCCTTTGGTGAGCAGGAGCTGTTTTCAGGGCTAAGAGATTGGAAATCCACCGGTTTCCACTCCTGCACCGTATAGTTTGAGTAGCTTCTTTGCCTTGACTCAGACGATGATGGCATATTCGGCTCCTGCACCGCCAATAACGATTTCTTCTGCTTCTTCTAGGGAGCGGACTACTTCTACAATACGCCGTTGAGCCGCATACACGTTCTTTGCCAATTGGGGGCCCAATAATTCCACTTCTTCTTGTAAGGTCTCTCTAGCCCGTTCCGAAAGGTTGCGGTAGATCAACTCGCGCACCTTTTCGGGAGCACCCTTCAGGGCAAGCGCCAAGTCTTGCTTGTTGACATCACGCAAAACCCGCTGAATGCTTTTATCATCCAACTTAACCAAGTCGTCAAAGGTAAACATATTGGCGCGAATTTCTTCGACTAACGAAGGGCTAACCGGTTCAAGAGCTTCAAAGATGGTCTTCTGCACCCCACGGTCAACATTGTTCAACATCTTAACCAAGAAAGAGACGCCACCGGTCTCGCGAAAACCGGCAACGCTAATTACCCCGCTCAATTTATGCTTCAGCCCTCGTTCAATGACATCCACAACATTGGGCGAAACCCGATCCATCTTTGCCAAGCGCAAGGTAACCTCGACTTGCAAGTCCGGCGGCAGGTGGGTCATGATGTCAGCAGCTAACTTGGCTTCGAGATAAGATAAAACGAGAGCAATGGTTTGAGGGTGTTCCTCAGCCAGTAAGTTCGCCACCTGGGCGGGATCTGCGCTGCGCAGAATTTCAAACGAGGAGAGCTGCTGGCTGGCAGAAATCCGCTCCAAAATCTCGGCCCCGCGACGAGGTCCGACTGCGCGAGCAAGGAGCTGACGCGAATACTCTACTCCACCCATCATCAGGTTTGCGCTCGCCATGGATAGCGCCAGAGCCTCGTTCATAATCTCCGCCCGCGCTTCTTGTGAGACTGTACCAATCTCACTAACTGCCATCAAGACCCGCTCGAGCTCGCTCTCACCTAAATACTGCAGAATCTTCGACGAGCGCTCAACGCCGAGGCAGAGCAAAAGGACAGCCGCTTTGTACAAACCCGAAGATTCACTAAGCTCAGCCATTTCTGCGTTCATCCTCCGCTAACCAAAGTTGGATAGCTTCTGCAATGCTGCCAGGATCATTCTCAGCCACTTCATCTAATGTTTTTTGCAATTGCTCATATTCTGGAGAAAGGGTTGGCAGCTCAATCTTGGGAATCTTTCTCTCAGGGACAGGAGCTGGGGCAGCCTCCACCGGTAAGCCTTGAGGGGTTACTCCTGCAGCAGGTAAACCATGGGGCATTCCCCCCTCAACTCCCGCACCTAGTTGATCATATCCGATAGAATAACTGGGATACTGGGCAACCCCCGCTGGTAACGCCATCTCGGATACTGGCTTCATCACCGGCACCCACGCCTCGGATGAAGCGAGGCGCAGATTTTTTAGAACACGCATAACATACCATAAGATAAGGGCTAAGAGAATGACTCCTGCTGCAATTTCAGCGATGCGGAAATAGAGATTTTGCCTCTCCGCAGCCTCCATCTCGGTGACTTGGTTCTCATAGAAGGAATGATCAAAAGCGAGCGTTTCCACAGCAATGAGGTCTCCGCGCTGCTCATCAATTCCCGCCGCTGCGGCGATGACGGATTGTAAGGTCTCAATTTGCTGGGTATCCGTGATTCCATCAACTAAGACCGAGAGAGAGATGCGCTGGATTTCACCGGGTGCTTCGATCTCATGGGTTTGGACTTGGGAAATCTCATAATTGACCACCGACTCCGAGCGATTATAAGCCACCCCCCCTCCTTCACCCAAGGATGCTTCTCCCCCAGGCGGAAGGTTGGTGGTTGCCCCTGGTACTCCCTCTATCGAGCCATTGGTAGTGGTATAAACTTCCTGGATGTTTTGCTCGCTCCGTACCACGCTCTGGGTTGGATCGAAGGATTGACGCGTTGTCTCTCGCTGCGTCCAGTCTAAAATTACACTGGCTTGCACAACAGACTTATTCGGTCCTAGAGCTTTGTCCAAGATGCCTTGTACTTTGCGCTCCAATTGAGCCGCAGCCGCCATCTCGGCTGCACGGCGAGTGTCAGTTTGGGCGGTCAGTGAGCCGCTTTCCGCTCTCTCCCCCGAAGCCAGCATATTCCCGTGCACATCCACAACCACCACATTTTCTGGCCGCAAGCCCTCCACGCTACTGGCAACCAAATGGGTGATAGCCCGAACCTGAGCAGCATCCAAACTCATTCCCGGTTTTTCCATGATCGTAACCGATGCAGTGGCTGGGCTTTGATCGCTGGAAAGTAATGTTTTTTCGGGAATGACAATATGGACGCGCACCGCCTGAACAGCATTTAAGCTGCCAATCGTCCGCTCTAGTTCACCTTCAATTGCCTGCTGATAATTGACTCTCTGCGAAAATTCTGTCATCCCTAAGGTATTGCCGGAGAAAATTTCAAATCCAACACTGCCGCTATGAGGCAAGCCCTGCCTCGCCATCATTAGGCGCACTTCATAAACTTGATCGGATGGCACTAAGATGGTGCCCACACCCCGCAATTTATAGGGGATATTGTTTGCGCTTAGTTGCTCCACGATTTTGCCCGCATCTTCTTCGGTCAAACCACTAAAGGCAACTTCGTAGGTTGGTGTCGATGCCCAGACAAAAAAAAGCGGGATCAAGACGAATGCCAAAGCGAGGATGACAATAAACACCAGCCGCTGCGTTCCGCTTTGTTGGCTCCAGAAGCGATTGAATTGTCCAGCTAGTTGAGGTAACATTGGATCGGCCTCTCTACTAACCAAGGGTTATGGCTATACCGCCATGCGCATAATCTCGCGATAGGCTTCCACCAATTTGTCGCGAATGGCGACTGCGACGCGAAAATTGACATCAGTTTGCTCAGCGGCGATCATCACCTGATGTAGCTCCACATCTTCCCCCAGCGCTAGCTTTTGAATCAGCTCATCACTGTTCTGTTGGCTTTGGCTGATGTTTTCCAAGGCTTCTTGAAAAGTAGTACCCACTTGCTGCATCACCGATTGGGGTTTTGCAGTGGTTCGTGGAGAATGCAAACCTTGGATGTTTGTGTTTTGAATTGGATTAAGTTCCATCGTCCACACTCCTAAAGCGATGACACAAGATTCGCCTCATTACCGTCCGATCTCCAGTGCTTTTTGGGCCATTCGTTTAGCAGCCTCAACAATAGCCAAACCGGCCTCGTAGGAGCGGGTTGCAGAAAGCATGTTGGTCATCTCGACAACCAAATTGACATTGGGATAAGTCACATATCCTTCTTCGTCAGCATCTGGATGCGTAGGGTCATAGATTCGCGGCCCAGGGCTATTGTCCGTGATAATCGAATTCACCCGCACCCCCCCACCATCTGTAGTTGGCAGAGAAGTTGATCCGCTGCGAAAGTTTCTTAGGACGTTCAGAAATCGAGGGAGAAAAGGATGATTGCCCTGAGGCGAAAAGACCACATCTTGGCGCTGATAGGGGGTGCCGTCTTCTGTTCGTGTGGTCTCGGCGTTGGCAATATTGTTGGAGATGATATCTAAGCGCAAGCGTTGTGCGCTTAACGCTGAAGAAGCTATGCGTAGGCTATCCCAAAAACTCATCGCTAAAGACCCTTCTTACCCTGAAAGGATTTTGACTACCTAAATCCTAGCATAGGCAGGGCGAATGTGCAGTAAAAGGTTTATGAAGGGGGAATAAAAAACGCGTGAATCTTTGGGAAAAGCGTCCTCACAGGGGTTCTTGAGCTATGAGGACGCTTTCAAAGGTCATTTTAGGTTCAAGCCGACTGACCGGCGATTGTCGCTGGAGCGTAAGCTGGTGGAGGGGGGAGGGGCATATAGCGTTTCTCAACGGTTGCCCAGGCATCACGCAGTTCGCGCAGGGTCTGCAAAGCAGCGCTGTAGTCCCCTTGGCGAATACAGTCTAGACACCACTGATACAAACGGAATAAACCAATGGCTGCTTCGGCGTAGTCAAAGTTCAAGGCATCGCGCAAGATAGTAATTGCCTTTGTTGCGCGGGCAAAATCCTGTTTCTCGCAGGATGAGATTGCCACGTCATAAGCCATGACTACCAGATGAATGGGGCTTGCTCCCATCACATCCTGTTGTCGATATTGTTGTGCTCCGTATCCGTTCTGTATCACGTCTGGTTTCCTTTCTTTTGCAATTGTTTTACCGCTTCACACTTCCTATTTCGGCAATTTTTCAGCAAACTGAAGTTTCCTTGCGTAAAAAATGCCTAAAAACTATCAGGCGAACAATTGCAATAAATCGCCAGGGTCCATTTTAGCCATTTCTTCGGGTGGGATCGTACGCACCACACGTCGAGAGGCCTTGTCCAGAATGAGAATCGTTACATCGTGGGTTTCGCTATCAATTTCAAAGCGTAAAGTCACATCTCCTAAAGGGCGTGACCCACTGCTATTGACCTTTATCCCCGCCGCATCTTTTGCAGTGCGCTCATTCTGGGGGGCGCTGGAGCCACCAACTTTTTCCGTTCGGGCTGCAGCTACCTGCGTCGCCTGGGCTTGATCCACCCGCCCCAGAGTGACCGGCAGGGCGTTTCCTGCATGACTGATTTGGGTGTCAATTTTCTCTGACATAGGTTCCCTCCAGTCTCACCTCTCGAACCTCCATGTTCGAGAAATCTTGCTCCATTCCTTGCTCTATCATCACATCAATTGGTTGACCGTACCGTAAATACTCGCCCATATTTGGCGCATATAAGACAGGTTGACCAGTTGAGCTTGGATTTGGGCATATTGATCATAAAGATATTGCTCCCGTTCATCTAGCGTTGTGTTCATCCTAGTAATGTCTGCATTGACATCACTTACTTGACTGTTTAACAAGGAGACTGCTTCACTTATATAGCTTGTGGTGCTGCGGGTGCCGGTGAAGCGCCCCAGTTCAACATCAAATGTTTGCATTACGCTGTCTAAAAACGTTTGCACACCGTTTAGATTCTCACCCAAGACCTTTTCTAACTTGGCTTGATCGGCGATTGTCGCTCGCAGAGAGTCATCCAAGCTCAAACCGAGATCACTCAGGCGGGTATATACACTACTATTGGTGTAGGAATTCATGAATTGGGAAAAGAGCCGCAGCCGCAGCTCTGAAAACACCAGATCATCAGCCAGCGCGCCGCGAGTATACGTACGGCCATCCGTGCTTTTCACGGCAGTTTTTTGTTCGAGATAAGAAACCACTGCGTTAAACTTTTCGATAAACGAGTTTATTGCTGTTTTGGCAGCACTCAGATCTTTCTCTACAGTGAGTGTAGCACTCTTGCTTTCTGCATCGGCAGCTAGGTTGAGAGTTACACCTGCGATCACATCGGTCAGGCCACTGTTCTTGCTTCTCGTAACCGTCAGACCATTGACTTTGAACGATGCATCGCTCGCTTCTTGAACCGCCGCATGCTTAAAAGCAGTGCTTCCTTCCGCCAACAACCCCAATTGGTGCAAGACACCACTCGTGCCACCAGAGCCATTATCAATGATATTGCTTGCACTTAAGGCGTAAGCACTACCGCTGCTAGCCGCTGATAGGATCAGTTGGTTGTCAACGATACTGGCTACAACACCATCGTTTTCCGCGTAGGTCGCTGTGTTGATTCTATCCACGATATCGAGCAAACTATCACTACTACTGACAGTTAGACGAGCTCCCTGGCTGGTGTAGGTTAATCGAGCGGCTGTGTTGTTTGCCAAGCTGCCAGCCTGATAAGCACTTCCGTCTCCAAAGTTGATCACCAAGCCACGACCGGTATCAAACTCACCGCCGCCGGTGGGGATCGATTGCCAGGTATTTGTAGTCTCGCTTGTGCTTGTGCCATTGCGGACGCTCACCGCCTTGCCGCTCGAGTCGACTAACCTGAATTGCCAACCAGCAGTGCTGTCATTTCGCACTTCGACATAATACGTCCCCCTCCCTAACTCTTTCTTACCACTATCCACGTTTGCCGTTCCCAACGCAGTCACCGTATTGGGAATGCTTTGAGTTAGAGTGGCTGAACGACTATCTGCTCCGCCAAGGACAACATATCCTTCTCCTGTACTGTAGCCAAGAGGTTGGTCAATGTAAATTACCGAATCAGAGCGAACGCGATGGGATTTTGCAAGGACAATATCCGTGACTTGGTAGCTGCCAACAACAGCAGTGCTGCTCGCTGTAGCAGTTAACACTGTGCTACCGCTGGGTCTATTCGAAAGGGTCACATTGCGGCTTTCACGCACTGCAGAAGTGTAGTTATTGCTCATCAAAGCATAAACAGCGGTTTGTAACTCGACCAGCTTGCTGCGCGCATCTTGATAGACTCCAACTGTCACGTTGAGACGACTGCGTTGCTCTTCTAGGCGCGTCAACGGTTGTCGCTCAATGGTCATCAAGCTGTTGATTAGATTGACAAAGTAGCTGTCGAGTTGGTTTACGGGGGTCATGGTCTCTTATCCCATCATCATCTACGGATTATCGGGGACTGCCTTGGGCAGTCCCCGTTACCGTAGCACGTGACAAGCCTAGAGGGTTAGCTCCATATTATCGAAACAGGGAGAGCAAGAATTGGGGGGCGACATTCGCCTGAGCGAGCATGGCGGTAGCCGTCTGTTGCAGGATCAGGAACTTGCTCGCTTCGACTTGCTCTTCAGCCATGTTGGCGTTCATGATACGGTTATAGGCCGATTCGGTATTGGTGTATTGCACTGACAAGGCTTCTTCCTTGAAGCTCAACCGAGCGGTGAAGCTACCCACCTGACTGATGCCTGCTTTGACCACATTGAGGGCTGCCTCGATATTTTGCATTGCAGTTTGGGCATTTGCAGTGGAGTCAACTACTAAGCGGGCATCGCTTAGGCCTAACCCCGCTCCACCGAGCGCGGCTGTGTCTCCATAGAAGCCCTGATTGCTTGCAATGCCAGAAACTGTATCAGCCACAAACTGGAAGGCGCTGGTTCCACCCGAAGATTCGGGACCGGTCAGGAAATTGAGTGCAGTGGTCGTACCAGAGCCACTTGAACCAACGAGTAGATAATTGTTGTTCCATTGCGTTTGGCGGGCAATATCATTAATTTCATTGCGGA
>CAKZNJ010000054.1 GCA_937129505.1 uncultured Anaerolineae bacterium
CGAATGGATGGCCGAGTACCTTCCCTCCGGTCGGTATTATGTGGGGTGGAATCTTGCGATCAACCCCCACTATCTACAAGATACAAGCAAAGGAGTAAGCGGATCAAAACAAGATTTTTTCGATCAAGGCGTTGTTGCTGTCACTGCTCCGCCGGGAACACCTTCTGATGTTTTTCAAATCATGGCGGGGTTGATTAAGCAATTAGGCGCCGTGCCGCTTTTTGCGGATGTTCGGGAGATGGATGGCGTTCTAGCTGAAGCGCAAGTTGTTCCGCAGTTTATTTCTGCTCTAGTGGTATACACCTTAACACAACAACCAGGATGGCGTGAGGCACGAAAATTTGCTGCGCAGGATTTCTGGGAGATGGGGCTTCCAATTTCAAGGTCAATTTCAGCAGCCGAATTATCGCATACGTTACACGCCAATCGGGAGACAATTTATCGCTTGATCAACGACCTCATCACGGTGTTGGTGGAGTGGAGAGACTTTATTCAAGAGGGAAAATTGGAGCAATTGACGAAGAGTCTGTTGAATGCCCAACAGCGTTACGAAAAATGGCAAACCGAAAGGCTAGGAGCAAATTGGATTTTTGAGGAGACTGGCATTCGCCGTGAAGATTTGCCTAGCTCAGGGGAGGTCTTCGGCAGATTATTGGGGTTGGGAGAGCGGAAAAAGGGTCAAAAGCAAAACAACTAGGAAAGGAGGTCTGAGATGGTGACACCGTTGGAATGGATTCGTGACGAGCTTGAAAGTTTAAAATCGGCGGGGTTGTACAATCGCATCCGTACCCTGAGTTCACCTCAAGGTGCCTGGCTGGTGGTGGATGGAAAAAAAGTGCTGAATTTCTGTTCGAATAATTATTTGGGGTTGGCTAATCATCCTAAGGTTGTTCAAGCGGCGCATGATGCGATGGCAAAATATGGTGTTGGGCCTGCGGCAGTGCGTACCATTGCCGGCACAATGGAATTACATGTTGAGCTGGAGAACCGTTTGGCCGCCTTTAAAGGTGTAGAAGCGGCGATAACCTTTCAGTCCGGCTTTAATGCTAACTTAGCGACAATACCTGCTTTGGTAGGAAAAGAAGATGTTATTTTTTCTGATGAACTCAATCATGCTAGCATTATTGATGGTTGCCGCTTATCCGGAGCAAAAATCGTTCGTTACAACCATTGTGACCCCCAGGATTTAGATAAGGCGTTATTCGAGGAGCGACGCAATCATCCCAGAGCGTTGGTGGTAACGGATGGTGTATTTAGTATGGATGGGGATATTGCCCCTCTGGATCAAATTTACGAGGTGGTAAAAAAGCATGAAGCGATTCTGATGGTGGATGATGCTCACGGAGAAGGGGTGCTTGGGAGAGGGGGACGAGGAATTGTTGACCATTATAACTTGCATGGCAAAGTGGATGTAGAAGTTGGAACCCTTTCAAAAGCGTTTGGTGTTGTGGGTGGTGTGGTTGCTGGCAATGCTCTGATCGTAGAGTGGCTGCGTCAACGCGGCAGACCGTTTCTTTTTTCATCCGCTATGACCGTTCCAGATACGGCTGCCTGCTTAGCCAGCCTAGATCTGCTGGAGAGCTCTACAGAATTGGTCGATCGCCTTTGGGAAAATACTCGCTTTTTTAAGGAAGAAATGCGCAAGGTGGGTTTTGATTTGGGTAAAAGTGTTACTCCCATCACCCCAGTAATGTTAGGTGAGGCACCGTTAGCTCAAGAATTCAGCCGAGCCTTGTTCGAAGAAGGGGTATTTGCTATGGCGATTGGCTTCCCTACCGTTCCGCGCGGTAAAGCACGCATCCGTGTCATGATCTCTGCTGCTCATCAAAAAGAAGACTTAGAACGCGGTTTGGAGATTTTTACTAGGGTTGGTAAAAAATTGAAGGTGATATAGGTTAACTTCGGTCGGCAAATGGGTCAACCAGCGGGTTTGTTCCAGACCAAACGCAGCCAGCATGCTCGTCATAATTGCACAATATACCATGCGAGCAGCGGTGGGCAATCACTCGCGGGGGCGTTTCAGGCATCCATTCGGATGGATAAACGACCTCCGCTTCAAAATAAACATCACACCCTGCTTGATTGCAGAAACGGGTTTTGTAGATTTCCCATACTCGCATTGCCATTTGCTACCTCCGAAATCGCCTTTAGTTCCTGAACTAGGAAAATCACCTCTGAGCTAAGTAGAACCTTATTTCTCGAGAGCATCCTGTATGCTCTTGTAAAAGTATATACCAAAGTATATTGCGAAAGAGTAGAACTGCAAAGTGTCGAGTGTCATAAAATATCTTGATAAAATACGTCAACTTGGTTAGCATTTAGATGCAATGTATGTTTATACGATGGCTAAGAAAAGAAAATTTCATCTTGATATATTTATTGTCAAGTAAGAATTTCGATTATAATAAACTACGGTCGTTGGTATCACGGGGTGAGGCTTGGGGTAAGAATCTTGTCGCTTTCTTGAAGCCCCGTGAAGGAAAATATCCAAAACAAAGGAGGTGCTAGGACAAGAGTACAAGTTTATCTCTCTATCAGATGACTTTAATAATCACCAAAAATTTTTTACGGAGGAGAAAATATGACTAGAAAAATGCTATCGGTAATTGGCACGGGGTTGTTGGTTCTCAGTTTCGTCCTTGGCGCTTGCGCTCAACCAACCCCTACCCCGGCACCAGAGCAACCTGCTGCCACCGAGGCTCCAGCAGCGACAGAAGCTCCTGCTGTCACCGAAGCACCTGTAGAAACCGAGGCCCCCGCAGAGGAAACACCACCGCCGAAAGTTCCTATTGCGACCTATGATGGGAAATCTCTCTCTGTGCCAGATTGTGATTATGGAGGATATATCAAGTCAATCGAGGCAAATGACGATTACACCGTGACGTTTACCCTTTGCAAATCCGACCCAGCTTTTGAAGTTAAGTTGGGTTTTGGTGTATTCTCCATTTACCCTCGCGAGTGGATTGAAGCAACCGCTGGCGAAACATCCCGCACGAGTGAAGGTTTGGAAAGACCAGTAGGAACCGGACCGTACAAAATTCAGGAGTGGAAACGGGGTGAAAGCGTTG
>CAKZNJ010000055.1 GCA_937129505.1 uncultured Anaerolineae bacterium
CTCGGCGAAAGACGTTGAATTCCCCATCCACTGGGGGAGCATTGCGGTGGTATAAGCGAAGCTTACGTGCCACCCGTCGAATGTTATATTCCTTGTTCATCTCTTCTGGAGGAATATGTTTTCCATTGATAAAGCGGGTGACGAGATATCCTTCCGGTTCAATAAAGTAAAGCACTTCCGGCGCTATGCCTAGCAGCCCGGCAGCCTTGTTCGATGCATATTCGACATCGCGGCGGATGCCCAGAAGGTCGGTGCTTTCGCCAGTGATGCGCAGCATATAAGTTTTACCATCCGCATCAATGCGGTAATTGTTATTCGTAATCCCACCCTTAAGGACCGTCGTCTTGATATCTTTTGCTTCTCTTAAGAACGGAACTCGTTGGATTGCCTCTTCAAGTGTGAGCGTCATCGTCAGCCTCCCAAATGGATCAAAATTGAGAGGAGGGCAAGGTTTCCATCGCCCTCCCGATAAAAACATTAATCATCGCCTCGAGCAGCTAAGCGCTCCAATTCCTCCTCGATACGTCGCATTTCCTCTTCTGAGGCTTTGCGTGGGCCGGTGAAGTGTTTATTGGCATAGGCATACCAGTAAACCAATAAGGCTAACACAAAGACCACTGTCGTCCACAACGTCAGCTCATTTGGCGGCATACAGAAGAGGATCGTGATGAAGGTAACCCATACGATGGCAACTGCATTGATGAACGGTCCGAACCTCCCTAGATACCACGGTGCGTTCTCTTTGGTCGTGTATTCCCCTTGCTTCCTCAGTTTGTTGCGCAGGTTGAGGAAGATGGGGATCACGTAGGCGATATAGAGGGTAATTGTGCTGATCGAAGTGACAACGTAGTAAGCGGCTGAATACACGGTTAGGAGAAATGCCAACACAGAGGTGACGACGATCGATTTTACCGGCGTGCGCAGTTTGGGGTGGATCTCATAGAAGACATTGGAGTATGGCGTTCCACCATCTCGGCCAAAGGCGAAGAACATCCGGCTCATGCTCGTGATGGTCGCCAAACCACACAGCCACATACCGCCTGCCACGATCACGGCTACCACATCCCCGAGGAACTTACTCAGGTTATGGTATGCAATGTACAAGACGGGGTTTGCCGCATTCGCTACATCAGCTACGTTTGGTATGGCGGAAGTAAACGCCATCAAAACAATATAACCCACCACAGAAGAAACGGCAACCGACAGGAACACTCCCCAAGCGCTGTTCAGACGAGCCATAACGGTTTCCTCTGCCACATGGGCGGAGGCGTCATAACCAGTGTAGGTCCATTGCGCCTGCAAGAAGGCAAGAGCAAACACCAGGAAGAACGGCGCCGAGCGGTATAGTTCCACCAAGCCTGGGATGAGGCTAAAGAGAGGTGACTTGAGCACCAAGGGTCCTAATACTAGAGCTGGACCTATTGTGCCATCGGGAAACTCCGCCGATGAGGCTTCTAGCGGGTTGACCACCGTTTGAGTGGAGACCATGAAGCTCCAGGGGTTGTGAGTTTTGCCGAAGAAGAACAGCAGGATGGCGATGATGAACACGCCGCCGATGTGCCAATAGACGCTGAAGTCGTTGAGCAGAGCGGTCAGGCGGATACCGTAGATGTTGATTAGCGCCTGAGGGATCATGATCAATGCCATCACGAACAGGTAGAAACCCCAACTCGTCCATGTCCAGCCAAACAACCCACCTAGCGCTGGAGCATCATCAGGAATTCCAAAGAAGCCTTGAATCATCCCCACGATGTAGATGGCTGCGGCAATATCGATGCCGGCTGTGATGGTCAATTGTCCCATCATGTTGAACCAAGCTGTCCACCATCCCGTGGCACGCCCGCCGAGACGGGAAGCCCAATAATACAAGCCGCCCGCCGTTGGGTATGCTGAAGCTAGCTCGGCCATGGAGGCTGCAACCGTAAACGTAAAGATTGAGACAATCGGCCATCCGATCGTGTTGATGATCGGGCCAGCAAACTTAAGACCATAACCATACAAAAGCATGGCGCCGGTCAGAATTGAAATGATCGAGAAAGAAATAGCAAAGTTCGAGAATCCCCCCATTTCGCGGAAAAGTTTCTGGGCATAACCCAATTGGTGCAATTCCTTCACGTCTTGCTTGATGATCTCTTCACGAGATTTCCCTTTATATTCAGCCATAGTAGGTACTCCTCAATAATTTAGATAATCTTAGAATAATGGACGGTACCCAAAGTAAATAGCTGCTTTTGTCTGCTCCTACCACCTCCTTCCTATGTGTAATTTGGAGATCCCGCCTACATTCACCGCCGCTCAGGGGGGAAGCTGCAATGTTCACAAGGAAGCCCCTCGACCCGGCTAGGTACCATCGTGAAAGTTTTCGCCCCCTGCAGCGCGCTGCTCAATTGTTAAGGTGCAAGGTCATCTTAGAGCAACTCTTTTACTTTGCCGACAACCTTTTCCACAGTGAAGCCTAATTGAGAAAAGACAACCTTATCCGGCGCAGAAGCGCCAAAACGCTCCAAGGAGACCACACTCGCCTTCTTGGGCAGATATTTGTACCAACCCAAACTCACGCCCGCTTCGATCGCCACCGTTGGCACATCTTCCAATAAGACGGACTTTTGATAATCGATAGATTGTTGGTCGAATAACTCAAAACTGGGCATGGAAACCACTCGCGCGGCAATTCCTTCTTGAGCTAGCTGCTCCTTTGCGTTGAGCGCAAGGCTGACTTCTGAACCGCTAGCCAGCAGGATTACCTGCGGCTTTCCGCCATCCGCCTCAGCGAGGATATAAGCGCCTTTTTCCAAGCCTTTTCCATCCGCAGTGACAATCGGCACACCTTGCCGCGTGAGTAACAATGCAGTCGGACCTTCTTTCCG
>CAKZNJ010000056.1 GCA_937129505.1 uncultured Anaerolineae bacterium
GGCAATGATCCAATTTTTGCTTAAGGATGGCCGGGAATTTAACCTTCTCATCATTGGGGATACCGGCGCAGGCAAATCGGAGACCCTCGAAGCCTTCCGCATCATCAGCGAAGAGGCCATTCGGTCGATGACCATTATCGCTGACGACATGGGCTCGCTTGAAATCCAAGCGGATGGGGAGATCATTGGCTATGGTACGGAAGTAGGGGCATTTGTCCGACTCGATGATCTCAGCCCGGGCTATGCCTTTGGTCGTTTGGACCGCACCATTATCATGAACCCCTCACAGGTGAATGCGCGGGTTGTCCTACCGGTTACCACCTATGCCCACATCATCCGCGGCACGAAATTAGACATGGTTTTGTACGCCAATAACTACGAAGAGGTTGACGCCGATCACCCGATCATCGAACAGTTCAGCACCCCAGAGCAGGCTTTGGCAGTGTTCCGCCGAGGCACTTCGATGAGCAAGGGCACCACGACCTCAACCGGGCTTGTGCATACCTATTTCGCCAATATTTTCGGCGCCATACAATTTCAAGAACTGCATGAAAGCCTAGCTAAACGTTATTTTGAAGCCTTCTTCGAAAGGAATATCTTTGTCGGCCAACTGCGCACTCGATTAGGGTTGCCGGGTTGGGAACGCAAAGGTCCGGAGGAGGCGGCACGAACTTTGCTCGATTTGTTGGGACAAGAGAGCAAGTAGCATTATAATAATTGGCGGCGACCGTTAACCTCACCCGCTTTTCTGGAGGGGCAGGGGGAGACCTGAGTGACATTGGATGTATCAGCCATCCCTGCTCCAGAAGCGAGATAAGCCAAAATTAATTTATAGAAAGGATTTTTGCCATTATGGAAGAACCCAAATTGGACGTACTCAAAGAAGAAGGGGAAGGAGAAGACCTCTATCACGATGAAGCTAAATTGATGCGCGTGGCGGGATGGGCGAACGCTGTAGCGTGGATTATTTTGGCATTGGCGGCTATTTTTTCGTTGAGCGGTGTCATCCTGCAAATTCAGCAAGGTGCCCTGCGCCTTGGCATCAACGGCATCCTCGGTTTGATCAGCACCTTGTTTATCCTTCTAGTCGGGGGATTTTTCTTTATTATTCTGCAAGCCATCAGCGAAGGCATTTATCTCTTCATGGATATCGAGGAGCATCTGCGCAAGAAATCATAGGCGCTTGCAAACCAGAAGACCGCCTCCACTCTCTCTGGAGCGGTGGCGGTCTTGTCATTGGCACAAACGCTTTTTTTACCCTTCTCAGCCTCGGCTATATACCCAGTTCTGCGCGCAGGCGCAACATGTGGATAATTTGGTCACGGCTGAGAATGCCGATCAGCTCACCATTTTCGACCACCGGCAATTGGGCAACGTTTGCGTCATCCATCATGCGTAAAGCCGTCAGCACTTCCGTCTGCGGGGTCACATAAGTCACTCGATCAAAAGGCACCATCGCCTGTCGGGTTGTTGTAAAACGCCATTTATTCTGCGGTACGGCGGTTATATCTTTCAAGGTGATCACACCGCTGGTTATGTCATTGTCAACGACAATAAAACAGCGCTGACCGCTGGTCAGAATATGTTCTTCAACCAATTGGCTGAGGGGTAGTAACCCGGAGACCCGATTGCACTGCGGATTCATCACACTGGCGACGCGCATTCCCTGAAGAGCGCTCTGGAGATGCGTTTGCGCATAGGCGCTTGCCGCAGCATTCTGCAAGAACCAGCCGATAAAAGCGAGCCATAGACCATCGAAGAACTGCCCTCGCAAGATGGTGAAAACACCCCAACCGATAAAGCCAAAGGCAACCAATTGACCGCTTACCGCCGCCACCTGATTCGCCCGTTGAAAATTACCGCTCAATTTCCAAACGATTGCTCGCAGCACGCGACCACCATCAAGGGGAAATCCCGGCACCATATTAAAGGCTGCAAGGATAAAGTTGATGCGCATTAAGTATTCGCTCGGCGCGGCTAGATAGGGGATAGCGCGATCGAACAACCAGAGAACGCCGAATAACCCTGCCAATGCCAAACTGACCAACGGCCCAGCAATCGCAATGCGGAACTCAGCGCCCGGAGAAGGTGGCTCGCGTCCAATTTGAGCAATCCCACCGAAGATGAACAGGGTGATGCCGCGCACGGGTATTTTCTCCCGCAGCGCTACGATCGAATGGCCTAGTTCGTGCGCTAGAACTGAACCAAAAAACAAACCGCTGGTGATCACGGCAAGCAGCAAGTGCATCAACGCTGGCAATTGTGGGTAAGCTTGAGGGAAATAACCGCCCGCCAGAGACCAGGTCAGCAAGCCGAAGATCAAGAACCAACTGATATGTAACCCAATCGGGATGCCAAAGATCGTTCCGATTTTGAAATTGGTGTCCATTTTCTCTACCTCTCTAATCACATGCAAGAGTAAGATTTGCTTGAGGGAGGGGAAGGATTCCGGATATGCTGAAAGACAATCGCTTTTCCCACCCAATCAAGGCGTCAAATGCTGCCCGTTGATGAATTTACTCTCGCCAAATTTGTAAATTATTATGATAAATTTATAACATATTGTCACGCTTTTGTCAAGATTTTCCACCAGCAACTGCCGATTCAAGGTGTCTAGTATGATATAAAAATCGGGCACAGCAGGCCGATGATGTCTTGGTCTCTGAGAGCGTAAGTGAACAGAGGTCGCTGTGCCCGAGTTACAATAGCCCGGACAGTTGACAGGTCTCCAAAGACCGTATTCTGCTCACTTCGTTCGAAATGACACAGGGGAGGCTTCGTCCGACAGGACACGACGGGACTGCCTTCGATAAGACATGGCAACCGTCGTTCAACAGGAGACGGGCAGGTTCGTTCGACCTGAGTCGAAGTCTCCACTATTTTTTCACTGCGTATGGCATAAGGTCTATGGACAAAAAAGCGTGGGAAGCTCTCTCCTACTTCCCACGCTTTTCGCCAACAAACCTAGAATAACATCCTTAAGCGGCGCTGACTTGACGAATATCAACCACCTGCTCAACCAGCGGTTTTAAAGATTGGGTAAGAGCATCCACCGTGGTATTTTCGACCTTTATTGTCACCATGCCGGTCGAAGGATCTTTGCCCATGAAGGTGCCAACGGAGATAATATTGGCGCCCAATTGGCGGATGGCGTTCGTGACCTCGGAAAGCTTGCCCGGTTCGTCCTTGACCAGCAGGGTCGCTCGAATGCCGGCTTTGCGCGCGCCAAACAACTCGAGGAAAATCTTGAACAAATCTGTCTCGGTGATGATGCCCACAAGACGATCGTCATCCATAACCGGTAAGGCGCCGATTTTGCGATCCGCCATGATACGCGCCGCTTCTTCGATGGGGCAGTCGACACAGGTAGTGATCACTTCTTTGGTCATAATCTCTTCAACTTTGACCTTGCTCAGCCAATAGTTGACCTCCCAAATGCTCAGCGTGGTGGCGTCAGAGGGGGACGCGTTGAGCAAATCCTTCTCTGACACGATGCCCACCAATTTGCCGTGCTTATCCACCACCGGAAAGCGGCGCACCTTTTCCTTGCGCATCAGAGCTAAGGCTTCTTGCAAGGGAGTATCGGGCGTGATGGTGATAACGGGCTTGGACATTCGTTCTCCAACTAACATATTGATGTTCTCCTTTCCATTTGTGAGCTGACATCCCTAACTGCTAGAGATATTGTACTTGATAATCACTAACTTGATGTTTCGTTCACCCTAGTCAACCACTTCGCCTTCAATTACCGGGATAGCGCTGGAGAAGACTAATCCATCTACTCCGCGGTCGACCCGAATCGTGTCTCCTTCCTTGAAGTCGCCAGCTAAGATGCTAAGCGCCAACCGATCTTGCAACTCGCGCTGGATCGCGCGTTTGAGCGGACGGGCGCCGAAATCGGGGTCATAGCCAACCTCGGCGAGGTATTCGCGGGCTGCTTCGATAACTTCTAACTTGAAGCCACGCTCTTGAAGCAGGGTAGAGATACGGCGCAACTGAATCTCGACAATGCCGCTGAGATGTTCTTTTGTGAGCGGGTGGAAGAGGACAATTTCGTCAATGCGGTTCAAGAACTCGGGACGGAAGTTCATTTGAAGCACGCGGGTGATCTCATCGCGGCTCACTCGCCGTCCACCTTCCCAGAGCTGATTACCAAGATTGCTGGTCATGATGACCAATGTGTTCCGGAAGTCCACTGTACGGCCATGGCCATCGGTTAGACGGCCGTCATCCAGCAATTGCAGCAGGACATTAAAGACTTCGCTGTGCGCTTTTTCAATTTCGTCAAACAGCACGACACTATAAGGGCGGCGGCGCACGGCTTCGGTCAGTTGACCGCCTTCCTCGTAGCCCACATAACCAGGGGGCGCTCCGACCAGGCGCGAGACCGTATGCTTCTCTTGATATTCGCTCATATCAATCCGAATCATGGCGCGCTCGTCATCGAACATGAATTCCGCCAAGGCGCGGGCTAATTCTGTCTTGCCGACTCCTGTTGGACCGAGGAAGATAAACGATCCAATCGGCCGATTGGGGTCTTGCAGGCCGGCGCGGGCACGTCGTACAGCGTTCGATACGACGCGCACGGCATCATCCTGACCGATAACCCGCTGATGCAAGCGCTCTTCCATGTGGATCAACTTCTGCGTTTCAGCTTCAAGTAAGCGGGAGACCGGTATGCCAGTCCAGCGCGCCACCACCTGAGCGATCTCTTCTGCGTCCACTTCTTCTTTAAGCAGCGCGCCGTCCTTTTGAAGTTCTTTCAAGCGAGCTTCGCTTTGCACCAGACGCTGCTCTAAGTCGCGCAGGTTGCCATAGCGAAGTCTGGCAACCGTTTCGAGTTGATTTTGACGCTCGGCGCGTTCAATTTCGTAGCGGGTTTGTTCGATTTGTTCTTTGATCCCCTGCAGTTGGGTAATCGCTTCTTTTTCTGCCTGCCAGCGGGCATGCAGTTGATTGGACTGTTCGCGCAGGTCGGCGAGCTCCTTCTCAATCCGTTCAAGGCGTTCGAGAGAAGCTTTGTCCTTTTCTTTCTTTAGCGCTTCGCGCTCGATCTCCAATTGCAGGATTTGACGGTCAACATCATCCAACGCCTGCGGTTTGGAGTCGATCTCGGTGCGCAAGCGGGCTGCCGCTTCATCGATCAAGTCAATCGCTTTGTCCGGCAGATGGCGGTCGGCGATATAGCGATGACTCAGGGTAGCCGCCGCAATCACGGCGGGATCGGTGATGCGCACGCCGTGGTGGATTTCATAGCGCTCCTTTAAGCCACGTAGGATACTGATTGTTTCTTCTACGGTTGGCTCGTCAATCAACACTGGCTGGAAGCGGCGCTCCAGAGCGGGGTCTTTTTCAACATGTTTGCGGTATTCATCGAGGGTTGTGGCGCCGATCATGTGAAGTTCGCCCCGCGCCAGCATCGGTTTGAGCATATTACCGGCGTCCATGGCGCCTTCTGCTGCCCCTGCCCCGACGACGGTGTGCATTTCGTCTACGAAGAGTATCACTTCGCCGGCGGCGTCAGAGATTTCCTTGAGTACTGCTTTCAGACGCTCTTCAAATTCGCCGCGATATTTCGCGCCGGCTACCAAGGCACCCATATCCAATTGAACCAGGCGTTTCCGTTTCAAGCCTTCTGGGACATCGCCTTTGACAATGCGTTGGGCAAGTCCCTCGACCACGGCTGTCTTACCGACCCCTGGTTCACCGATCAGGGCGGGGTTGTTCTTGGTGCGCCGGGAAAGGATTTGAATGACACGGCGGATTTCTTCATCCCTCCCAATCACGGGGTCCAGTTTTCCTTGTCGAGCTAGAGCGGTTAGATCGCGTCCGTATTTTTCCAGCGCCTGATAGGTGGCTTCGGGGGTTGGGGAGGTCACTCGTTGGGTGCCGCGGATGCCTGCTAAAGCTTTAAGAATGGCATCTTTGGTCAGCCCATATTGAGCGAGCCGTTTCCCTTCGATGCTGTCTGTCAAACCGAGTAAGAGATGCTCGGTAGAAATGTATTCATCCTGCATCCCTTTAGCGTAACGCTCAGCGGCTTCCAGAGCATCGACCGTTGGGCGGGCTAGCCCTACTTCTCCGCTTGCGCCGTAAAGGCGCGGCCGTTTTTCTAGCTCTTTTTGAACTTCCTCCCGCAATGCCAAAACGCTGCCAGCCACGCGGGTGACGATGGCCGGCACAACGCTATCCTCCTGTCGTAGTAGGGCAAGCAACAGATGTGCAGGTTCAATCGCCTGATGATTGAACTCGCGGGCGATCGATTGGGCACTAAAAATTGCCTCTTGTGATTTTTGCGTGTATTTTTCTAAATTCATAGTTCCTCCTTCTCAATTCCCCAGTACGATAGTCGTAAATGTTTAGAATGGATAATTGTTGTAGTTACTACCTCCTTATGAGTGTTGTTGTCCTTTCTCGTCTGGGTGCTCTTCAGTTT